>NZ_BKFU01000026.1:0-46242 GCF_008980265.1 Acinetobacter sp. TUM15064
AAAATCATTTGAATGATTTCTTCTTGGTCTACGTGCCATAAAATACTCCATATATTGATGTTTATAACATCATTTGGGGAGCAAAATATCACTTATAAGTGTTGTTCAAATTTCCTGATCCACCTCTGAGCTATGTTTAGGATCATGGATAATAAGTTGTGTTTCAGGTTGATTCCATGAAATTGAACAGGGTAGAAAATGGAGTTGTTTGGCATGGCTCGGTATTGAAAACTCAAAATGGAGCTGTAAGTTCTCAATATCAAACAATTGGCTAAGCAGTCGAATGAGTAAGATGCTGATGACTTCCTGACTATATTGATAAATGTCCCCTAGAGGGATCATTTTACGATAGCGAATCACAAAATAATCTTGATCCTTTTCAACCTTAAACCATAATGCAGGATCAATTAGCACGCTATATCTTTCCAACACATAGAGTGCATCCTTGAGTGTTGGGCAGTGTTGTAATAATTGACCAATGAGACCCAAATCCTGCAATTGAATATGCTGTCCGACTTTGATGGACAATTGATTCAAATCAAGTGCTGAGAGGCAATTTCCCACCAAAATATTCATTTCCGAATAGGTCAATTTAAAATGAGGGTCACGTAATTGCTGAATACACAGTTCTAATTGTGCAAAAATCACATCTTCAGAAATATGCTCTTGCAGACACAACTCTACGATCGCCCGAGGAATATAACTCGGTAAGAACGATTCATGAAAATCAATGTGCATCCTTAAACCTCTTCTGATTGAACCAAACGGTGTTCATGGCTGAGAGGTTCTAAGCGTTGAATGAGTAGACCAAAAATAAAAGAAAATACGTACATAAACAGTGAATACACTGCCGCAGGCATTGCAATGGTGGTATTCATCAGCACAGTTAGTGCAATGGTCATTGCCAAAGTGCTGTTATGTAAGCCAATTTCAAAGGCACAAGCACGAGCTTGGTAGCTATTAATCTTAAATAAACGAGGGATAAAATAACCCACAGCCAAACTAGAAAAACAAAATAAGGCACTGGCGATACCGACTTGTTCTAGATAATTAGCAAGATTTTGACGCTCTAAGAAAATCGCACCAGAGACAATCAAGATCAGAAAAATCACTGAGAAAATTTTTACAGGTTTTTCTAATTTGTGCGCAATATTGGGAGAAAGGTGTCGAATGAACATACCAATGAGAACAGGCACAATAATAATCAGAAACACTTGGATGATTTTACTGAATTGTAAGCCCAGTACTTGATGATTCTCTGAAAAGAATGTAATTGCAAAATTAGCAATCAGAGGAAGCGTAAAGGCAGCCAAAACTGAGTTGATGGCTGTTAAAGAAATATTAAGTGCAACATCACCTTTGAATAAATGGCTATATAGATTCGCTGTTGGTCCACCAGGTGTCGCAGAAAGTAGCATTAAACCAATGGCTAGCAATGGGGGAAGTTTTAATACATGACAAATGGTAAAGGCGATGCCAACCAAGAGTACCAATTGACAAAATAAGGCCACTAAAATGGCTTTAGGATGTTTGCTGACACGTGAAAAATCTTTAGGTGTTAATTCTAAGCCTAAGCCGACCATAATAATTGCCAATGCTGCTGGCAAAAGAACGGTAATAATACTGAGCTGTCCCATGCGTTTATCCTAACTGGGATACAGCAAACGCAATCCTTGCGAGTTGAACAGTCATGATGGACTGTTTTCGTGATTATTCGATTTTACTCATTTCGATGCTAAGTAATTGGACGAATAATAGATTGTACGCCTTGCTGAATCACTTCATGCTGAATAGTGCTTTGCAATCAAAATTAATGTTTAGGCAAAGCACTAAAAAAGAAGAAAAATAAATACGGTTTATAAATTTCTCGCTATTCATCACAGTGAATGACTTATCCACAAATGTATTGAGCAGTACCCATTTTTCTTTCCAAATCTGTTGCTGAATTTTTGATTGTGAATTCAGTATTAAATACATTAACGCAAGTTTAATTGCGTTAGCAATAGGTTGTGCTATATTTAATGCAAGTTTTGTTGCTTTAAATGGTTGGAGATATGAGTAATGTCGACAAGGTGCCTACTGCACTGATCGTAGAAGGCGGTGGTTTACGTGGGATATTTTCAGCAGGTGTGCTGGATGCTTTTATTGAAAATGACTTCTATCCCTTTGAAATCTATATTGGTGTTTCTTCAGGATCGGGTGTTGTTGCCAGTTATTTATCAGGAAAATTAGGACGAATGTCAGCAGTTTTTTCTGATTATGCACGGCGACCACAAAGTATATCTATTGTTCGCTTTCTACGTGGTGGTCATCTGATGGATTTGGATTGGCTATGGGAGATTACACTCAAAGAGTTACCGCTTGATTATGATGCGATTTTTGAACGAAAGTCGAAGTTTCTGATTGGCTTAACCTCTGTTACAGCGGGGGGGGCAGTATATATGCAACCAACACCTGAAAATTTTATTGATTTGGTAAAAGCATCCTGTGCTATTCCAATGGTTTATCGAAATTTTCCTTTGATTGATACTCAGCCAATGGTTGATGGGAGTATTGCGGATTCACTTCCTGTACAAGCAGCGATTGCACAAGGTGCTCAGCGAATTATGGTGATTCGATCTCGACATCAGCATTATCAGAAAACATGGAATCCCATCACACATCTCGTGGCTGCCTATGCTTTACGAAAAAGCCCAGCACTCAAAGCGACTTTTGCACAACGTACCACTCGCTATAATCAAACTCTTGCACTCATGCGAAACCCGCCATTGGGTGTGGAAATCCTAGAAATATGTCCACCAAAGGCATACAAAGCAAGTCTATTTGGGCGAAGTGCCGTACATTTGGAACATGGTTATGCGCTTGGATTAAAAGCAGGTCAGCAAGCAATGGCGCAATGGAAAAATCTTGTGTAGTGATCATGATAAATCGCTTTTTTTACAACCTATTTCATATGCTTATATTGAATTAATGGGATTAATATCAAATTCCTATGGTGTTTGATTTAAATATTAATCTAGGATTTCAAATAAATCACGATCACGTAAAATCGACTGTACACGCTGCTGAATCATTTCATCACTGATTGGTCGCTGTAATAAAAAATAATGGGTCAGTAGAGGTCCAACGACCTCTGAAAAAACGCGATATTGATCATATTTTTTTGGCCATTCACCACGTTCTATCGCATGTTCAAAAATACTTTGACCAATGCGGATCCTATCTTCCCAAAGTTGAAGATTGAGTGCTTTAAACTCAGGAACAGTATGGGCTGTAAATCCAAGAAAAATCAGTGTACTTCCAACCGGTGTTTGAATGAGCTGCACGATGGAACGCATATTGTGTTCTAAATCTTTGACCAAACTTCCTGAGTCAATTGTTGTCAATTGTGAGTTTGCAAACTCGGAAATCGTATCCAAAATTAATTCTTCACGTGTCGGCCAGCGGCGATAAATCGTAGTTTCATGTACTTCAGCACGTTTTGCCACAGCAGCAATGCTAAACGCCAAATATCCATTTTCGCTGAGCTCTAATAACGCTTTTTCCAATACTGTATTTCTGACTCGGGCACTACGTCCTCCTGTACGGCGTTTCACTTCAGGTTGCTCAGTTTCTTTCTTTGATTCAGTCATTACAAATAATTTTCCAGCATGGTTTGCTCTATAAGTTCAATATCTTAAAGCAAAAATCCTCATTTTCCGTATTCATTATGAATCTGGTACGAAATAAATTAACGCAAGTACACTTGCATTAACAAGATATTTTGTTATATTTAATGCAAGTTTTATTGCTTTAATGAGTTTCACAAGACATGAGGTAGGTGAAAAATGGCAATTGGATACAAACAAAAACCGCAAGGTGTATTAGAAAAACTCTATCGCTTTGTGTCAGAGCAAGGATCGAAGCTCACCCCAAATACCGATGATGTCTTGTTGAAAGATGCGCAAGACGGTTTTCGTAAAGCACAACGTATCGCATATGACTGTGTGACCGAAGTTGGGAAAAAACTGCATCATGGAATGACTGAAATCGAAGCAGCTGATTTGCTCGATCAGTATCTAAAAGCCGCTGGCTGTGACCGTTATATTCATCGACCTTTTGCTTGGTTTGGCGAGCATACTCGTTTTGATCCTTATCAAGGCTATGGTGAATATCATCCTAGTGATAAGCAGTTGAAGCAGGGCGATGTGGTGATTTTAGATGTTTCACCTGTGGTGAATGGTTACACCGCTGACGTCGGCTATACCACGAGCTTAGAACGGCATGAAGAATTAAAGCAGGCACAAGATTTTCTATTGAATTTGCGAACAGATTTGCCTCGTATGTTTGAATCTAGCATGACACCAAAAGAAATTTGGGCGGCAGTTGATCGCAAAATTGCAGATGAAGGCTATGACAATATCCCTGCGAAATATCCATTCTGCGTATTAGGGCATCGTGTATTCAAGATAAAAAAACAAGCAGCTAAAGCCAAGCGTATTCAAGTCGGTTCTATGGGCTGGTTTTCAGTTGAAACCAATTTGAAATTTTTAAAAACTGGATTCAATGCTGCTTTATCCCCTGAAAATGTAGGCTCAAAAATAGGCTTATGGGCAATTGAGCCACATATCGGTTGGGCAGGTGCAGGCGCTAAGTTTGAAGAAATTTTAGTGGTCGATCATCAGGGTGCACGTTGGTTAGATGATGATGTACCGCATATGCAATCGAACAATCACGTCGTTAAGCAGATAAAAAAGCAAGCAGATGGGCAAGCGAATAGGCAAATAACGAAAGGAGAGCACTAAGATGACCACGGCTTTAATTACAGGTGCATCGAATGGGATTGGACTAGAAATTGCCAAGCGACTTGCGAAACAAGATATCAATTTGGTTCTGGTGGCACGGAGTGCTGAGAAGCTTAAACAAATAGCTGAAGAACTCACACAGTCTTTTCAAATTAAATGCATTGCTATGCCATTGGATTTAACGCAAACCAATGCTGTTGAAACACTATACCAGTCACTTGAACATACAGAAATTGATTTATTAATCAATAATGCAGGTTGTGGTGATTTCGGATTATTTCATGATGTGGATTGGCAGAAATACCAACAAACCATCAATCTGAACATGACCGTACTGACTGAAATGACGCATCGTTTTTTACCACAGATGATTGCACGTAATCACGGACAAGTTGTCAATATTGCCTCTACCGCAGCATTTCAACCTCTACCGTGGATGGCGGTTTATGCGGCGACTAAGTCTTATGTCCTCAGTCTGAGTGAAGCTTTGGCATATGAGCTGAAAGATAGCCAAATCAAAGTATTAGCAATCTGCCCAGGTGCAACCGATACAGGTTTTGCTTCAGCTGCTGAAGGTGGTCAGTCTAATAATTTTACCGATAGCAATATGTCAACGGTGAGTGATGTCGCTGATTTTGCTGTGCAAAAAATTTTAGAAGGACAAGGTGGTGTGGCAGTGCATGGGTTGAAGAATAAAGTGATGTCGATTCTTGCCCCAATGTCACCCAAAGCTGTCGTACTGCATATGGCAGCTAGTGTTATGAAACCTTTCTGATTTTTTTAATCTTCTTATTCATATTTTTAAATATAGGTGTCGTTATGATTCGCGTGACTCCAATCCAAACAGGTACAGTTTCAATCCGTCCACATCATCATTGTGGTGAAGAAGGTAAAGGGCCAATTCGACGTAAAATTGATATGTTGATGGATAAAGACTGGGTTGAAGATCTGCCAATTTTTACTTATCTGATTGAGCATCCAGAAGGGAATTTTTTAGTTGATAGCGGTGATACTGCTGAAAACTCAGCACAGGACTTTTTACCAAGTTGGCATCCATTTTTTAAACATGGTGTGGTGGTAAAAGTTGCACCAGGTGAAGAGGTAGGAGATCAACTCTGGAAGATGGGTTTAAATCCAAATAAAGATATCAAAGCTTTAGTATTAACTCACATGCATCACGATCATGCAGGTGGTTTACATCATTTTCCGCATATCCCAATTATTGTGACACGTGAAAATTATGAATTGGCTTCGAGCTTTAAAGGGAGAATCTTTGGTTGTTTACCTCAGTATTTTCCACGTTGGTTTAACCCCCAATTAATTGAATTCAACAATGAGCCCTTTGGTCCATTTGCACAAAGTTTTTATCTGACTAAAGATAAAAATGTGATTTGTGTACCTACCCCAGGTCATATGCGCGGACATATGTCGATTATTGTTAAATCACCTGATATGACCTATATCATTGCGGGCGATGCGACCTATGATGAGCGTTTTTTACTTGAAGAATTGGTGGATGGTGTGACTTATAATGTTGATTTATCAAAACAAACATTAAGAAAATTCAAAGAGTTGGGGCGTGAACAGCCAACGCTTTTACTTCCTGCACATGACTTGAATGTAAGAGAGCGTTTGGAAAAACAACTGATACTTCCATGTGATTCGCTGATTATTTAAATTGAGTGAAATAGCCAACATACATTTGGCGATGACATAACCTTGAAATAAAATGTGTTTATTTCAAGGTTCAGTGATATGAAGTTAACTTTAAGTACTCATGTTCGTGTCTATAGTAAACTGCAGTTTTTATAAGGTATCCCGAGCTACAACTGAATTGACCAGCTTTTGACGTTTGTCTTTATATTTGAAGATAAATCCAACTGCAAAAGCAAAGAAAATCATAATCACTGAATACACCGCAGCAGGGATGGCAATGGTGGTGCTGCCGAGTACCGAGATCGCAATAAAATAATCGCTAATTTCTTTCGCCAACATGATGTCGCCATCAATTTTGAGTTTGCCACTCATAAAGGCCATTGCACCTGCAATTTTGCCCGTGATCAATTCAATGAAGACCTCATCACTGGTGGTCAGTACAACATCGGCATCAGCATTTTCACCTTGCTGAATGTCACAAGTGCCATCATTAATTTGAATCACGTAAGGGGCAGAAAGCTGTAGCTGCAGAATGCATTCAACACCATCTGTATTTTCTGGGTTTAATGCAGTTGGCAGTTGATTTAAGATGAAATCATTGATATTCATGGTCTAATCCTTTAATGAATGATGTAAAAGTGTTTAAGTTTGTATTCAGACTCATCTTCAAATCTATGTTCATCGTTTGGATTTAAAGTTGAGTGCTGAGCTGACTATAGGGCACAATGCAAAAAGGGTATTGACGTGAAATGGAATTCATTGACCTGAGATTTTGAAATGATGTCTCAGTCGAGATATGGATATGTAGAAAAATGATGCAAGATATTGATCCTGTAAAGAAAAAGCATAGTGTTGCCGTGCACTATATGCGTTTGCTTTTCGACTATTTACAGCGAAAAAATTATCCTGTATCGCAGTTTTTAGCGGAAATTAATCTCGCACCAGATCTGTTTGATCGCCCCAATGATCGTGTCGATTTTCAGACGTTCAATCAGGCCTGTCATTTATTACAAGACAAATTTAAACAGCCTAACCTTGGAATTACGCTCGGGCAGTTGGTGACGACAGGACACTTAGGCCCACACGGTTTTGCACTCATGACTTGTGCAAATGCACGTGAAGTCATGCAACAAAATATCCATTATTCTGCGCTCACTATTGATGCGGGCAGCAATATTTTTGAACGGCATGGGAAAGAATATATCCGCTACTGGAAAAGTAATTTGTCAGGTGATCAGCCTTTAGGAAAACTGCAAGATGAATTACATCAAGCTTCTTATGTGACTTTATCTCGTCAGTTGTTTAATCGGCAGGATTTGAGCCCACTTTGGGTCTCTTTTCAGCATGAATAGCCTGAAGATATCAGTGAATATACTGCGCTGTTTCGTTGCCCACTGATTTTTAATGCCAAAGATACAGCGATTGGTTTTCATGAGGACTTTTTAGATTATCCATTACCCAGCTCAAATGAGTCGGTGCATCTGGTCATGAGTGATTTGAGACAGCAACTTTTAAAGCAATTGGGTAATCATCTCGAACCCTCTTGGTTAGCAGTCGCACGTAAAGCGATTATTGAATCGTTTCAGCTAGGTGGCTTGACCTTTGAAGAGCTGGCACAGCAGACAGATTTTACCGTGGATGAACTTAAAACAGAGATGCTTCGGCATAATTTGAACTTTAGGTATTTTGTCGATGAAATCCGTCAAAGCCTTGCGATGAGCTATGTGAGAAACCCTCAACTCAGTTTAGTGGAGATTGCATTCTTACTAGGTTTTTCAGAACAAAGTGCTTTCCAGCGCGCCTTTAAACGTTGGACAGGAAAAACCCCAAAAGAATATCGAAGTTTTAATACATAATACATCTGAGAATAAAAAAAATCGCTTGAAGCTCAAGGGTCTTCAAACGATATAAAAAGCATAAGCGAGATAAAAAATAAATGATTAAATCACTAATGTCCCAAATTGAAGTGCACCTAAAATTTCCGTTTGCTTAAGTCCAGGGAAAAGCCAATAGGGCGTAGATTCACTGCTACATGCACAACTTGGAAATGCAGGATTAGTTTTTAATGGGCCAGCGATGGTTTTTTCCATGACCATGGAAATATATTGATCATTACTGCCTTCTTGGGTATTTCCGTTCAGAATCACTTCTACACCTGTGCTTTCGGCATAGTCTCGAATCGCTTTGATTTTTGAACTTTTCGGCTCATAAGCATCTAAACTGATGCCATTTTCAGAAGAAACAAAAATCTGCTGATCGACTTTTGCCACCAAGGAATGATTACCTTCAGTATGACCTGGCGTATGAATTAAAGCCAAACCTTCCCCCAAAGCTAGACTTTTCTTAAATGTAATGACTTTATTTGCATCAATTCCTTCAACGGCATTTGGACAATACCAGTCCGATTGCACAGGAAGTAAGCCTTGAACACAGTTCCACTCTTTTTCATGCACCAGTAATTTTGCATTTGGAAAATAGGCAGGCTGATCCTTTGTACCGAGCCATTTGCGAAGTTCTTGGGTGTGCAAATGGTCATAACTAATATAATCCACTTGTTCAGGCTTAATCTTGAGTTTTTCCAGCGTTTGCTCAACAGAGGTGTATTGTGGAGCAAAAACTTTTGAGGCACTTTCGGGTAATGAACCTGCAAGTCGTTCAAAAAATGGCGTTTTACGATTATTCACCACATCGGTAGGTGAGAACAATAAAACTCTCAGTTGCCCATGAAAGTCTTTGTATTGAATCACGAACAAACGGTTGAGCAAATGTAAAAAAGGGAAGGTCAAAGACTTTTGTGCAAACACACCTGTGTAACCATACCAAGTCGGATAAGGTGCTCGAACCAAATCAATACTTTGATAATATTGCACATCTGCTTGTTGCATGAGTTTTTGTCGAAATTTTAACGATGCTGTTCTGACATTTTCCAAGCGTTGTTTAGGCGAAGGCGCATTACGAGTACCATCAAAATCCGAAATTTCCTGCATGCCTAAGGGTTTGAATAGATCTGCCATCAATTTTATCCTTTATTTAATATTACAGTGATCTATACGTTGTTAGCGCTTCGCTTTTGTGACTTTGCTTAAGTCTTTCATGTCGTGTAGAAGACCTGATGCTGCTTTGTAGAACTGCAAAATACCTTTGGGGGATTTGAGGTTAAAGCCTTTAAAGAGCTGTTTGATAATGCTTAAAGTATCGAAATAAATACGCTCACACACCAACTCTTCACCTTCAAAAATAAAGAAAGCACACATACGCACACGGAACGAATTTCCTGTAGGAGGTACAGAACCTAAATAACCTTTGTGTGTACCCAAAAGCCAAAATTCACAAATCACAGCATCTTCGGTATGACGTAGTGCGATTAACTCGTGATGTTGGTCGGGAAATGCTTTACGTGAGGTACGGTGATAATTTAGTACATCATCACGACCATCATGTACCGCACCGGTTGCAATCAGTTCATAGTGAGGATGAGGGAAGGTGTGTAACACAGCATCAAAATCCTGTTTGACTTCATCGGCAAAGTGATCCAGTACCAGCTTTTCGCGAAAATCCATTAATTTTTGATCTAACATATTGGCATCCATTCATATGGGCTAAGGTTAGTTTTCAATGTAATGAGATCTGCTCTATTGAGATGGTAGTGGCGTGTCATATTTATGGTGAATAAGTGCCAAATTTCATGAGGTGTTGAAGTGTTGCAAGGATCGAGCTACGCGATATAGGCAAAAGTCATTGTTTTAAAACATAAATAAAATATGCTTATACCGCATATAAATGACCAACTATAGAAAAGTTAAAAAATATTTGACTTCATTTTAAATTATATTAATAATTGAGTGAGTACTTAATTGTTTTATTCTGTTGATATGGCACGTCCTTTAAGTGAAGAAAAACGTCAAGCGATTTTAGATGCAGCGACTAATTTGATTGCAGAGCAAGGTCTCAGCGTATCCACAGCAAAAATTGCGAAGCTAGCCAATGTCTCTGAAGGTACGATTTTTACGTATTTTCAAAATAAAGATGAGCTTATTAATCAGTTGTATCTGAGTCTCAAACAACAGTTACGTTCAGCGCTCATTTTGCCTGAACAGTCTGTTGAGTTACGTGAGCAGGTTCAAGTTGCTTGGCGAGCTTATATTTCTTGGGGATTGTCTAATCCTCATGGACAGCAGGTTTTAGCCACATTGAGCTTATCTTCTATTGTGACAGATACAACCAGAGCGATAGGCAATGATGCTTTCTGTGATATCAGCATTGTTCTTAAAAATGCGATGGCAGAGGGAGCGTTAAGTCATCAGTCTCCTGATTATGTCGGCGCAATCATGGTGACGATGGCGAATACCACGATGGAATTTATGAAACTTGATGCAATCAATGCTGAAGCGTTATTACGCGATGGTTTTGCAGCATTTTGGCGGGTGATTGCATATCAGTAATTTTTTTAGATATTAAATGAGTAATTAATCACTCAATTAATATAAATTTAAAAGGCAATAAATTTATGAAACTTATTATTTTTGGTGCAACAGGCATGGTCGGGAAGAGTGTATTGCGTGAAGCCTTGCAGAAAGATGATATCGAAGCCGTTCTGGTGGTTGGGCGGCAAAGCTGTGGCATCGAGCATGCAAAACTAAAAGAGTTGTTGCTAAAAGATTTATTCCAAGTGACTGAAATAAAAAATGAACTTATAGGATGCGACGCGTGTATTTGGGCGATCGGGACAAGTTCTGTGGGTAAAAATGAAGCTGAATATGCCAAAGTTACCGAAGAGCTTACTGTATTTTGGGCTGAAAACTTAGTCCGAATCAATCCTCAATTTTCATTTTGCTATTGCTCTGCGGGTGGTGCTGGTGGTCGTGGTATGTGGGCACGAGTACGTCAGCGTGTAGAACAAAAATTACAGAAGATGCCTTTTCAATATGCCGGCGCTGTACGTCCAGGTTTTATTCGAGCAGGAACAGGAATTTCGAGTAGAACCAAAGCATATCAAATCGGTGTGGAGCTGATGAAACCTTTGAATCCTATTTTTCCATATCTGGTTCGATATTGCCCGTGGTTATTTACGACGTCGGAGATCTTGGGACAAGCCATGATTGGCATTGTACAAGGTCAAGCAGACCGTTTCATTCTTGAATCAAAAGACATCAACCAACTGGGACAACGTTTACTAAACAGTGCGGCTTAAAGCTTAATTTATATATTTTTATTTGGAGTTTCAAAAATGAAGCAAGATTTAATAGGCAAAATCATATTAGTTACAGGGGCGACCAATGGTATAGGCAAGGCAGCCACCACTGAATTTGCAAAACGTGGTGCATCTGTCACTTTAATTGGACGAGATCAAGAGAAAACAGAACAGATTGTAAACGAGCTCAAAGCTTCGACTGCTAACCCTAACTTGGACTATATTCTTTGCGATTTAACAAAGTTGGCTGACATTCGTCGTGCAGCAGAAGAGTTTAAATCTAGACATGATCGTCTTGATGTATTGGTAAATAATGCAGGGGCGACATTTAAGAAGCCAGTATTGGGTTCAGATGGTTATGAAATTACATTTGCATTAAATCATCTAGCCTATTTTCAAATGACTACGGCATTACTCGATTTAATTAGAAACACACCCAATGCACGTGTGGTCAGCACTTCAAGTTCTATGCAGGCACGAGGAAAGTTAGACCTTGCTCAAACGCCTTATAACACAGAAGTTTCTGGGCCAAGAGCGTATGGAACTTCCAAGCTGGCAAATATTTTATTTACCAAAGAATTACAGCGAAAACTTGAGGGCACTTCGGCCGTTGCCAACTGTTTTGAACCTGGCATGGTCAATACAAGTTTTGGTGCATTTGGTACAGATCAAGGTTGGTTCATCAATTTAGTTTACACCTTAGCACAGCCGTTTGCAGTTACTCCTGAACAAGGGGCTGATTCTTTGATTTGGCTTGCAACATCTGCTGAGGCAGCATCATTAAAAGGACAATATATTTCGAAACGAAAAATTGCTAAGCCAGCTAAGCAAGCATTAGATGACCAGCTTGCTACTGATCTATGGACTTTGAGTGAAGAACTCTGCGAAAAAGCCAAGTAATTTGAATTAAGAATCAAAGGGAGTCATGGTCATCATGCAATACATTCTTGTTATCGGAGTTCCATTACTCTTCTTTATTGGCATTGCTGCATCTGCAATTTATGTGGATGCTAGATTAAGAACATCATTCGGCCTAAACGCAAATAAGAAAACGGCGATGCTCGCTATTGCCGTCGTGACTATGCTGTTGATCATGATTATTTTAACTGCGACATCTGCAAGTAAAAATATGGGTTATTTGTATGTTGTCGGCGGTTATTTATTTACCTTTTATATTTTTTTATTACTGATGCTGGTATTTTTTCACCTTTTAAAATTAGTTAAATTTCCAAGTAATCAAATAACAGGAATATTGTCGATCGTTTTTGCAATCATCATCACGGTAATTGGTGCGATCAATGCACGTAGTTTTTCAATTACAAGCACTGAAATTAAGCTGAAAAATTTATCCAGCGATTTAAATGTTGTACAGCTTTCAGATGTTCATTTAGGTCATCATCGTGGTGCTGATTATTTAAGTAAAATCGTACAGGAAACCAATCAGCTCACGCCAGATTTTATTTTAATTACAGGTGATTTGGTTGATGCTGATGTTGCTTTGTCTGAAGATGAATTTAGACCATTAAACAAACTGCAAGCCCCAGTTTATTATGTTGGAGGAAATCATGAAAATGAAATTGATACCACCAAGACTTTGCAACTCATTCATCAAAATGGGGTGAACATATTACACAACCAAAGTGTAGAGACGCATGGTGTTCAATTGATTGGTTTAAACTATATGAAAGCAGATGACAAAACCATTGATTTACATCCATCAAATCAAAAGCAAAGCATTCAGTCTGTCATGAATCAGCTTGATATTTCACAGCATCAGCCGACTATTTTGATGCATCATAGTCCTGTTGGGATTGAATATATTGCAGATAAAAAAATTGATTTCATGCTTGCAGGACATACACATGCAGGACAAGTTTTTCCAGCAACTTGGATTGCAAAATATGTTTTTCCATTTAATCAAGGATTATATCGAATCAAGGATACTCAAATTTTCGTATCACAAGGTGCAGGAACGTTTATGCTACCTATTCGATTAGGGGCTAAAAATGAGATTAACTTTATTCAGTTAAAAGCTGAGTAAATGTCATAAATCAACATCATAAATTAATAAATCTCTAACGATATTAATGGTTAGAGATTTATAAATGAAACTGATTAGATTAACCCAGTCTTTTTGCTAATGAGATAGTCTTTTAAGCTCATTGGTAACTTACGAAGTAAATAATAATCGCGCAGTTTATTGGTATGGATTTCATATTGATATTCGGGTTTTTCTGCATCTAATATATCTACGATAGTATCTACCACAGCGATTGCAGGCAATCCAGTTTCAAAAGATTTTTTTGAACTGTCGTAAAAGCGTTGCATTGCTTTTCCATAGATTGGGTGTGATAAATATTTTTTCACGTCTTGCAATATTTTTTCTGCCATAGGGGTTTGAATTTGTGCAGGCTCGACGACGGAAACCTTGATGCCTAATGGCTGAAATTCTAATTTCATCGCCGTCGATAATGATTCTAGTGCAAATTTACTGGCAGAATAAAACCCTGTAAATGGTAAAGTGCGTAGCCCACTTTGTGAGCTCATATTAATAATTTTAGATGGTTCTGAATTGTGAGATAAGAAAGGGAGCAGTGCTTGAGTCATGGCATGTACACCAACCACATTAACACCTAAAATATGTTCAAACTGCTTTTTACTTAATTCCATGAGTGGTCCATTGTAGATCACACCTGCGATATTGATTAGGGCGTATAAGGGTTTTTTGTCTAGTAATTCAGACAATGCCTGTTTTACATTTTGTATATCATCTTCATTTAAAATATTCATGATGAATGGGTGGAAATTTTTTGGAATATTTTCTATTGAGTTTTTATGCTCTTGTTCATTAAGTACCGTGCCATACACTGTGTAGCCTAATGCAGATAAGGTTTTTGCGCATTGAAAGCCAATTCCAGATCCTGCACCTGTAATAAAAACGGCTTTATTTAAATTTTTCATGAGAAACTCCTTTTATCGTCATATCATAATTTATTATCTATTACAGATAAGAGATGGTAAGTCAGTGCCATTCAGTATTTCAGTTGCGCCAAATTATCTTTGGTGTGAAATTTAAGATTTTGGATGATTGAGAAGACTATTTTATCTATTAGTCAGTAGCTCTGAGCCAAGTTTCTGTTCTACCTAAAAGACTAGATCCAATATAGCCCCTCATGCTTAAACGTCTGCCATTTTGAGTGACTTTGGCTTTACCTCTATATATTTTCCCATTTGTCACATCTAAGGCATAACCCTGAATATATTCACCATTTTTTGTTGAGGGCTTTAAATCCCAAATTACTTTACTACCTAGCAATGGTTTATTTTTAAAAGGTTCAGGGCATTTAGAACAAACTGAATTTTGACCTAAATTTTCATCCAATATTTTAATGTTTGTGCCTGAAATGGTATGATCTGATTCTTCTTTAAATTCTACGATTGCCTTTACTTTTCCTGTTCCTGACTCAACAACCAACCATTTTCCAATAATGGGTTCTTCGGCAAATAGTGATGTAGAAAATAAAAAAATACAGGAAATGAGCATTTTAATGGACAAGTTGGAATTCATATTCATTCCTTGAATAATATAAAAAAATAGAATTGATTGATTGTGTTTGAAATTGATAACAGTCGTTAAAATTATTTTTAACGCTAATATATGCTTCTATCAAGGTTGCAAAATCTTTATTTGGCCTACCTTTAATGGGTTAATTTAGTTTTTGTTGTGATTTGTTAATGGTGAATGAGTGCCATTTTATATTGCATCTGTGCCAAAAAAGCATTGTTTCAGTATTCTGATATTGTCTATTTTTAATACTTGAATATCATTTCCTAATCATTTTAGGAGATAAAAATGAGTTCAAAAATTAAATTAAGGATTTTACATAGCGGTTCAACGATTGTGGATGGTTCTACTATTTTTGCCCCTGAAAAAATGCCGAAGTTTCCCAAATTGGCAATGTTGGGCATAATGCGAACGGATAGCGATAAACTTGAAATTCCTGTAACAGCCTATTTAATCGAACATCCGAAAGGAAAAATTCTGATTGATACTGGGTTTCATAAAGATGTTCGACTGCATCCAGTCAAGAATTTAACTCTGATTCATTATTTAGTGAATAAACCATTACAAAGTCGTGGGCAAGCAGTTGATGAAATGTTGGCAGAACTTGGGATTCAACCTGAAAACCTTGACTACGTTATACTCACACATTTACATACTGACCATGCAGGGGGCGTCAAACAATTCAAGCATGCAAAAAAGATTTTGGTGAATGATCGAGAGTTGGCTTATGCGCAGAAAAATAAACTCGAATTTGTGGCGAGTTTATGGGAAGGTGTTCCCTTAGAAACATTTAAATTTGATCGCTCAGATATCGGTCCTGCCAATGAATCTTATGATTTATTTGGAGATGGAACGATTCAGTTGGTTTACCTGCCCGGTCATACCCCTGGATTGACAGGTATACTCATTCAAAACAATGGCAAGTGCTTATTGTTAACCTCAGATTGCGGTTATGCTAGAAAATCTTGGGAGCAAATGATCTTGCCTGGGGTGATGGCTGATCGTGAAAATACCATCAAATCTCTCAAATGGATTCAACAATTATCTCAACAAAAGGATTGTATAGACTGTCTAGCAACTCATGAAATGGAGTTAGACGCGATGATACTTGAGATTTAGAGAGAATATATTTGATTTAAAGTCTTAAAAAATATGGATTTTTAGTATGTACTTTAAATTAAATTTCAGTAAATAGTCATAAGAAAATATACGAATAAATAAAATATAAAAGTGTTCTAATGATAATAGGATCATTAAAGCGAGAGCACCTTTAGGTGCTCTACTGTAGGATTTAGTTACAATACGATATTATTTTTGCGTTGATTGGAATATCTACTGTAGAAAAATACTGAGAGACCAATGATATATAAACACATTGAAAGTAAGAGCAAAGAAATCCCAGCAGCATAAAGTAGCCATGCTGCATAAATTACAGCGACTATTGCGATCAAGATATGTTTAGTTCGCCTATTTCTCCATGACTCTTTCAAATAAAAAGCTGAGACTAAAAAGTAGGGAAGTAAAATCATCACAGAAGAAATTAGTAATAACTGCGTATAGTTTTTATTGAAAAAATAAACAGAAATTAGTGCAATTTGTACAACTATTGATGTTAACCATAATGATGCAATTGGTACATTATTTTGATTCGTTTTTAAAAAGACCTGTGGGAATGCTTTATTTTTTGCTGCGAGAAAGGGAATTTCTGTGGCAAAAAGTGTCCAACTTAGATAAGACGAACTGACTGAAATTATCAATCCTAAGGTGATAATAATAGTCCCAGGCAGCCCAATCAATTGCTCTAAAATAGTAGCCATTGATGGGTTATGCATATTGGCTATGTCCGCACGATTTGCCACACCATAGGACAATACCGTAACCAATACATAGAAACTTAATGCGAGTAATACTCCAAATACAGTAGCACGACCAATGTCATTTCTATTTTTGGCGCGAGAAGATAAAACAACAGCACCTTCAATACCTGTAAAAACCCACAATGTAATTAGCATCAGATTTCTGACTTGTTCCCATACGGGCATCTGTAAAGAAAAATCAAAATAATTGGATGTGAATAAATCTAGCTTAAATGCAATATATGTGAAGACGATGAATATTAAAATAGGAACTGTTTTAGCGATGGTTGCAATTAAATTGACTACGGAAGCTTCTTTAATTCCTCTGCTAACTAACCAATGAACTAACCATACAAATATTGAAGAACCAATAAGTGCATAGATCGTGTTACCTTCACCAAAATAGACATGGTGGGGGCTGTCGGTAAACATACCTACGCCAGAGAATGCAATAACAACATAGCCAACAATGCCAATAGTCGTACACAACCAATAGCCCCATGCGGAGCAAAAACCGATGAGCTCACCGAAACCCTCACGTGCATAATTATAAATTCCGCCATCTAAATCTGGTCGTTGCCGAGTTAGATAGAGTAGTGCAAATGCAAGAAACAGGATTCCAATGCCCGTAATGAGCCAAGCAATAATTAAAGCTTGTCCATTGGCAACTAATGCCATATTTTGAGGCAAACTAAACACGCCAGAACCAACCATTGAGCTAAAAACAAGGGCTGTTAAGGACAGTAAGCCAATTTTAGATGTCGACATGAAAATTATTTACTATTTAAAAAATTTTGAAAGTTCTGCAATATGTTCTGGACCGATACCACAACAGCCACCCAATAGCGTTGCTCCAGCTTCTTGCCACTCCTGAGCAAATTTTAAATACAATGCTGGATTTAAATCGGCACGAACTTCATCTAAACCATCATTTGCAGTTGCTTCACTATTTTGTGGAGGAAAAGCATTCGCATAAGCACCAATTTCGACACCATTTGGTAATAAGGGTTTAATCGCAACGATTGCTTGGAGAATGACTTCAGGCTGGCAACAGTTAAAAAGTACAGCTTTGGCTCCTAGGCGTGTAATCGTGTCAGCAGCTTGTTGAATACTTTCACCTGATCTTAATCGTGGCTGTTCAAGTTGGACTTCATCTTGTAAGGTAAATGAAACCCAGAAATCACGTTGATCTTTAGGTAATAAAGCGTGAACAGTTTCAACTTCCTTTAAGCAAGATTGTGTTTCAGCTAACCAGAAATCCACATGCGGCGCTAGCGTTTCTATGATGGGTTTTGCAAGTTTTTCTGCTTCATTTTCCTGAAATAAATCAGCACGATATGAACCAAATAAAGGAGGGAGACATCCTGCAATTAAAACCTTTTTTCTGCTTTCTTCAACAGCTGTTTTGGCCTGCATAACAGCAATATTGACCAAATCTTTTACTTCAGCATCAAAGCGTTCTTGACCAATATGAAATGGAACGACAGCATAATTGTTTGTTGTAATGACTTCCGCACCAGCGCGGATAAAATCTAAATGAACCTCTTTAACAATTTCAGGTGCTTCAGTTAAAGCAAGTGCTGACCATTCAGGTTGTCTAAAGGGAGCACCTCTGCGAGCAAGTTCACGTCCAAAGCCGCCATCTAAAATTTTCATATCTTTAGTTTATCATTTAAAAGAGACAGCCATTATAGTTAACTCAGAAAGGGGATTATGGATTTAAAAGTAAATAAATTATATTTTTTTTGATTATAGTAAATTAAATTTTTTTATATATTTAAAATGTTTATAAATTAGATTCTGCATATTTTTAATTGCTTGAAAACTAATCACCAACTTATAAGGAGCCTCATTCTAAAAATAATTCTTTTCGGAGCTATAGTCCACTGTTGAACATGATTGATGTAATTATATTTTACATTAAATCAATACATTGTCATTTTATATCTTAGATAGACGTCAAAAAGGCAACAATTAAGATTAAACAAGAGCAATCGTTCAAAAATGACACATGGATGGTTATTTATACTAGATATTGGTGGATTGTATAAAAAAAGTACGATTATTTAATAAAATTGCGTCTTTTTTTTAGCTGGATCGTCTTATAAAGCTTAGAACATATTTTAAATTAGCGAAGTTTAATTTTTATTAAGCGCTGGATGACCCGACCAATGCCACAGTTTTTATATTGGAATTCCATAAAACCATTTGCTTTGACTGCTACAGTGCTAGCTGTTACAAGTTTGATGAACACACAAATTTATGCGGTGAGTGAAAATACAGCCAGTTATTATCAAGTTCAAACAGGTTCACTAACTCAAGCACTCAATAATGTTGCACAACAAGCCAATATCTCGGTGTTATTTGATCCTGCTAGAACCAATCTGTATCAAGTAAAAACCATTCAAGGAAAATATACCTTAGATCAACTTTTTGCACGTTTAATTCAAAATACACCATTCAAATTACAAAAATCAGTATCGGGCTACATATTGATTGAGATGCCTGATACGAAAAATTTGGCTGGAGTAGAATCTAAAAAAACAGATTTAAATCAATCTGTTTTATCAAATATGGCTCTGGATAATCAGATTTATCAAATGCCTGCTATCGTATTAGAAGCGGAAAAAGAAGATACAGTTAAATTTGGACAAAGTGTACTGAATCAAAAAGCAATTGACCGATACCAAGCCAATAATGTCGCACAATTATTAGACAATATGCCAAGTGTTGGTTCGGCTGGATCACCACGACCAGGTGGGCAGACGATCAATATTCTAGGGCGAGGTGGGGTTGCAGATGTGCCCATTACTCTCGATGACTCTGTTAAGAGTTTTGACAAATACCGACAGGGCTCAGTTTTTATTGAGCCTGAAATTTTAAAGAAAATAACAGTAGACAAAGGACCTCACAATGTTGAGGTTGGAAATGGTGGTTTTGGTGGCAAGGTGACATTGGAAACAAAAGATCCCAGTGATTTGCTCGGTGCAAATAAAAATGCAGGTGCTTTTGTAAAATATTCACGTTTTTCCAATAATAGCCAGAACACGTATACTGGTGCAGTTTACGGCAAAATGAAGAATGGTTTGGTTGATGGTTTGTTTTACTATACAAACCGAGACAGTGGTGATGTAAAACGTCCAGATGGCAGCAAATTCTTATATTCTGCACAAGAGCAGGACACCTACTTAGCGAAACTCAACTTTTATCCAGCCGATGGACATAAAATTTCATTAAATGCCATGCGTAGCGGTCATGAAGGGTGGGAACCATTTGCGGCTATGCGTGACCAAGATGCAGTGCCGAGCCAAGCAGATATTGATAAATATGGTTATGATGAAGCATGGAAGCGTCGTTTAGTTTATCGAGACCAAAAGGATACCAGTTACTCAGCTGCGTACGAATTCAATCCAGAATTTAATCCCTTTATTAACTTTAAAGCAGTTGCTTCATACTCAAAAACTTTTCAGCATGACCAACGACTACCAAGCGTGAATGGCTCCGCTGCACTATTAGGTAATGAAAGTTGGGTCAACTATACAAATACAGCATTAAAAGTAAGTAATATCAGTGATGTAAAATCAAAATATGGTGACCACAAATTAAAAATCGGTGCGCAATACCAGAAAATGGAACAAAATTCTTTGATTTTTGATAAGAGTAATGCATCTAAACCTGATTACAATTTTGGCTATTATGAACCCAATTATATGCCTGCTGGTGATCAACAGATGCTGAGTGCTTTTGTTGAGGACCAATATCAATTTAATAATATTATTATTACACCATCCTTGCGCTATGATCATATCGTAAATAATGGGAAACCAAACCGCGCATCAAGATATAACAATCCTCTTGCGGGACATGATTACTCAAGTAAAACCTATACAGGCTGGTCTCCTCGTTTGGCAATGTCTTGGGCTCAAACAGATCAACTTACTTGGTTTGCAAATGTCAGCAAAACATGGCGTGCGCCTCGGGTGGATGAGCAATATTATGTGCAGTCGGCAGCTACAAGCGTTCCCTCCACCAGCCTTTATTTACGCCCAGAAAAAATGCTTGCAGTACGTATTGGAAATGAAATGAATTTTGATGATCTGTTGAGTAACGATGACCATCTACAAGTTCGTTTAACCTATCACCACAACCGTGGCTCAGATGAAATATTTCGAAACCGCTCAACTTTTTGTCAAGCCCAAGCTGAAAACCAAGCCAATAATGGTTCTGGAAGCATAAGTGATTGTAATGGCAATTATCATCACGGTTTCTACCGAAATGTCACAGATTACACGATTCAAGCCTATGAAGCCGAATTGTTCTATAATCAACCGACTTGGTTTGCAGGGTTTACTTATTCATATATTCGAGGAGAACGTGATAACTCTCCAGTAAATCCATGGTTTGATGAAAAAACATGGATGACAGACATCCCGCCTAAAAAAGCAACCGCAACTTTGGGGGTAAATGTTCCAGAACATCATTTAACCATGGGGTGGAGGGGCATTTTCGTTGATGCACAGGACAGAAGCTTATCTGATAATGATAAGTCGATTGCTGCATCGTCTTTCTCTTTGCCCAAAACAAAAGGGTACTCACTGCATAGTGTATATGCAGATTGGCAGCCCCTTGGTGAGAAAGGGCCTGTATTAAATTTCTCGATAGATAATTTATTTAATCGTGATTACAAAATGTATCTTGGTGAATACATGACAGGTACAGGACGGGATTATAAGCTAAGTATTTCTCAGAAGTTCTGATTGATATCAACAGTATAGAAACCAACTGAACTCTTTTATATTTCTTCAATAGCCTTCAAAAGAAGGCTATTTTTAAAATGGATGTATGCGTATTGCATATTCTGGCATGTATATTTTGGGCTAGCTATTTATGTAAATAAAGCGAATGACAAAACATAGCGATGGTATCTATACAATCCGATCCTTTTCCAGTAATTTTACTATGGTATGAAAAATGCTAAGAATAAAATGACTCAAAAAGGATGACCTATGAAAAAAACAGTTTCAGCTTTAACACTTAGTTTAAGCCTATTACTCCCATGCGTAGCATTTGCCAAAAATAGTGTAGTTGTTGTGGCCACTGGTGGAACAATTGCAGGTGCAGGTGCAAGTTCAACCAACAGTGCAACGTATACCGCAGCAAAAGTTCCTGTGGATGCATTATTAAATGCAGTTCCTCAAATTCAAAACTTAGCCAATGTGACTGGTGTACAGGCGATGCAAGTTGCATCAGAAAGTATTACCGATAAAGAGTTATTATCTCTTGCACGGCAAGTTAATGATTTACTTAAAAAACCCGATGTAAATGGTGTGGTGATTACGCACGGAACGGACACGCTAGAAGAAACGGCTTTCTTTTTAAATTTAGTGATTCATTCAGACAAGCCAATTGTATTGGTTGGGTCAATGCGCCCAAGTACAGCGCTGTCTGCTGATGGCCCACTTAACCTTTATAGTGCAGTTGCACTTGCTGCCGATGATAGTGCAAAAGGAAAAGGCACTTTTGTGCTGATGAATGACGATATTTTCGCAGCACGTGATGTTTCAAAAACAATTAATATCCATACCAATGCATTTGCGAGCCAATGGGGTGCACTCGGCACCTTAGTTGAAGGTAAACCTTACTGGTTTAGAAGCACTACGAAGCGTCATAATACAAGCTCCGAATTTAATATTGAGAATATTAAAGGCGATAGTTTGCCACTCGTACAAATTGTTTATGGCTCTGGCAATATGTTACCTGATGCATACACCGCTTATGCTAAAGCTGGAGCGAAAGCCATCATTCATGCTGGGACAGGGAATGGGTCGGTAGCGAACTATATTGTTCCAACTCTAACCGAGTTGCAGAAACAAGGTGTTCAAATTATACGTTCATCTCGTGTACCGCAAGGTTTTGTGCTTAGAAATGCAGAGCAGCCAGATGACAAATATGGCTGGGTTGTTGCACATGACCTTAACCCACAAAAAGCCAAATTACTTGCAGCCCTTGCTTTAACAAAAACGAAAGATGCAAAAGAAATTCAACGTATTTTTTGGGAATATTAAGACCGAGAAATATGTTCTAATATTAAATTAAACATTTTAAAGAGGCACCTTATTTGGTGCTTCTTTTATTTGCAAATATATGTGCTTTTTTAAAATTACATTAAGCCATAATGGTGGCGATACATGGAAGGAGACTGACCATTCCAACTGATAAATGCGCGCGTAAAAGCACTTTGTTCTGCATAGCCTAACATGAGTGCAATTTCTGCTAATGATAGCGTTTGGTCTTGAAGATAGGTTTTAGCTAATACAAAACGTGTGTCTGCGAGCAATGCCCTATAGCGAAAACCTTGTTCATCTAGCCGTCTATAGAACGTTCGCAGGGATAAATCTAATTGATGTGCAATATCTTCAGCACTACATCGGTTTTCCTCTATACCCGTTTTAATCGCAAGTTTGACTTGAGTGAGAAAGTCATTGCGTACAGAAGCATCATATTGTCCAGAGAAGTCAAGTAGCAACGCAGCAGCCTGTCGGTCATACAGGCTTCGAAGATAAGGATCACTGGTACTAATTTTCATTGCATATAAAGCACGAGGTAGGGTAATCCCAACTGCATGGGTTCCAAATTTCACAGGGCAACCAGCCAAAATTTCATAAATTTTAGGATCACTGTCAGGCATATAAGGCAGTTCAACACATATCGGTGCAATATCACGTCCGATTAATGCCTGATAGAAACTAATAAATACCATGACACCAAACTCTCCCCAAATGCCATGGGTACTTGGGTCATTATGCCACCAGCGCATAGTGATTTCATGATCTGTTAATGCTAAAGAAATCTTGAGCTCTGAATCGACTAAAGTTTGATGATGGTGATAACGACCTAATGCTTGTCCTAAGCTTGAGCAGGTTACCCCCATATAACCGATCATTCCAAAATGTTCTGGCTTTAGACTTCGTCCAATGCGGAAACCCAGCGCTGGTTTTGGGTAGCGTGTTTGAATAATGTCTAATACATTGAGAAAGTCGTCTTTGGGCATGCGCCATGCGTAGCGTTCTTTGAGCTGTTCAATTTGAGCAATAAGAGTTGCATCCTGATAAGCATTGCAACTCAGATAAACCAGTAAGGTATTCAGAAAACTAGAAGAAACGAAGTTTTTTGACATATTTGTATTTTTACACGCTCTTTGGCACAAAATGTCAAATCGGTGCCTTTTTGTCAATACACCTTTTGCAGGCGGCATTAATATTTTAAGGGTTTAAATGGATGACAATAGGTATTGCAAGATGGCATATATAATTACGGATGCATGTATTGGTGCAAAACACACGGGATGTGTAGATGTATGTCCTGTAAATGCGTTTCGTGAAGGCGATGAAATGCTATTTATCGACCCAGATGTGTGTATCAGTTGTAATGCCTGTTTGACCGAATGTCCTACACATGCAATTTATCCCGAAGCATCCGTCCCTAAAGATCAAATTCAATATATTCAAATCAATGCCATTGAATCTAAGCGTCATCCGATCATTACTGAACGTAAAGTGGATGCTGAACATCGAATAGCAGAAGCAAATGCGACTCAAAAGTCCACATTACCAAACAAGCGTTTTGCCATTATTGGTGCAGGACCTTCAGGTTTTTTTGCCAGTGAAGCTTTACTCAAGCAGTATCCTGAGGCAACGGTTGATCTGATTGAAAAATTACCTACACCTTTTGGATTGGTGCGCTTTGGTGTTGCTCCTGATCATCCTGAAATCAAATCTGTTACGGAAAACTTTACGCAGCTTTTCCAACAGTATTCAAATTTAAAATTCTACGGCAATGTTGAAGTTGGTAAAGATATTGATCGAGATATTTTGCTAAAAAATTATGATGCCGTGATTTATACCACAGGTGGATCATCCAGTAAGCCTTTAGCAATTCAAGGTGGTTCAGTCACAGGTGTTTATGGTTCTGCGGCGTTTGTTGGTTGGTATAATGGCCATCCTGAGCAAATAAATCTAGCACCGCAGTTAAAGCATCCGCACATCTCTATCATTGGCATGGGAAATGTCGCACTGGATATTGCGCGTATTGTATGCCTACCTGTTGAAGAGTTACATCAAACAGATATTGCTGATCATGCTTTGCAAATGATTGCTGAAAGTGGCATTAAAAATGTCAATATCATTGCACGTAAAGGTCCTGCGCAGGCGGCATTTACGCCCAAAGAGTTACGCCAATTGATTGATCATCAAGGCATTCGTCTTGAGGTCAATCCTCAAGATCTTGATTTAGATCCAGCAATTGAGGTGATGTTGGATCTGCCAGAACACAGTGAAGCCAAAGAAAATATGATTTTGCTGCGTAGCATTCTCAAACGAGAAGTTCAAGCAGAGAAAACCATCCGTTTCATTTTCAATGCCAACCCAGAAGCTGTGATACATACTGATCAAGGCGTACAAGGTTTAAGTATTGGGATGAATAAAGTCACTTTAGATGCTGAACAAAACCTTATTGTTGAATCTACTGGAGAAAGTCAGACACTGGAAACTGGTCTGATTGTTACTGCGACAGGGTATCAGGGCAAAGCAATACAGGGCTTAAAATTTGATGAGGTGCGTGGCACCATTGCACATTACGAAGGCAGAGCGCTACTGTCCAATGGTGATTTATCTGAAAAAGAATATGTTGCTGGTTGGATTAAGCGTGGTGCTAGTGGTGTGATTGGAACCAATAAGCAATGTGCTGTGCATACGGTAAAAACGCTTGTGGCTGATTTACATAGCAAGGACTTCAAATCTGAGGACTTAGAAGTTAGGAGCTTAGAAACTAGGGACTCAGTGCTTGGAAGTTTGGAGCATCCCAGCAGTGAAACACAGGCAATGGAGGTCATGTCACTTAAAAAGTATTTGAGTCAGAACAAGATCAACTTTTTTACATTTGCAGACTGGATTGCTTTAGACATACAAGAACTAAAACTGGGTCGTTCAGTGGGTCGTCCACGCCGTAAGTTGATTGATTTGCAAGAGATGATTCACGTGCAATCGACGAATCGAGAACAGATTGCTAAAGCCAACACGAATAATGACGTCGTTGCAACAATCAAAGTTTACGATGCTTCAAAGCCGATTCAGACACATTATCGTACATGTACATTATGTGAGGCGATGTGCGGCATTGTGGTCAAATATCAAGGTGAAAAGATTATTTCGATTGCGGGTGACCCACAAGATACACATAGTGATGGGCATATCTGTCCGAAAGGATATGCCCTACAAGATCTACATAATGATCCCGATCGTTTGAAAACACCAAAAAAACGTATTGGTGACCAATGGGTAGATATAGATTGGGAGGATGCGCTTGAAGAAGTCGCACAGCGCCTTGTGGATGTTCAGAAAAAACATGGTAATGATGCTGTCGCGGGCTACTGGGGCAATCCAACCTCACATAATATTGAAGTCATGATGAACATTGGACCCTTTAAAAAAGTACTGGCATCAAAAAATATGTATTCAGCCTCAAGCCTAGATCAGATGCCACATATGTTGACGTCATATTTGATGTATGGCCATAGCATGAATTTTACGATCCCAGATATTGATCGCACAGACTATATGCTCATGCTTGGTGCAAACCCTGCTGCATCCAATGGGAGCTTGATGACTGCAGGTGATATTTTAGGACGGCTGGATCGTATTAAGACACGCGGTGGAAAATTGGTATTGATTGATCCACGGCGTACAGAATCTGCCCGATACGCCAGTGAACATCATTTTATTAAACCTGGTAGTGATGCACTTTTTTTACTTGGGTTGATTCAGGTTATTTTTGCTAAAGGCTTGGTTCAAGTCCAGTCAAGACTGCCACTCAATGGAAAAATTGAAGATATTCAAAATTTAGTCAGTCGCATTCCACTGACCACAATTGCTGAGCTAACGCATATTCCTGTCACCGAAATCGAACGTATCGCTGTAGCGTTTGCAAGTGCGGACAAATCTGTGTGTTATGGTCGAATGGGGATTGCAGCTCAAGAGTTTGGTGCACTCAATCATTGGCTCATTCAGCTTCTTAATATCATCACAGGGAATTTAGATCGGGCAGGTGGGATGATGTTTACAACGCCAGCAATTGATATGACAGATATTGCAGGTCGAGGTAGTTTTGCTAGTTTTCATAGTCGTGTACGCAAACTTCCAGAATTTAATCGTGAACTTCCTTCCGCAACTTTGGCGGATGAAATGCTGACACCGGGAGAAGGTCAGGTCAAAGCATTTGTGGTGACTGCTGGGAACCCCGTGATTTCTACGCCGAATGGTGCCCGTTTGGAGCAGGCTTTGGCGAATCTTGAGTTTATGGTCGCCATTGATTTCTATATGAATGAGACAACAAAGTATGCCGATATTATTCTGCCGCCATGTGGACCATTTGAACATGCGCTATATGATTTAGTGTTTACCAATTTGGCTGTTCGTAATGTCACTCGATATTCTGAACCACTGTTTAAGAAAAAAAGTTTTATGCGATCAGATGCACAAATTTATATTGCTCTCACACATCGCATGGAAGAATTAAAGGCAAGAAAGCAAACTACGATCACCAAGTTGAAAATGAAACCAATGCATCAGATTAAATCGCTAATGACAATCGAACGTGTGATTGATTTGGGCTTGCGACATGGCCGTTATGGTGGTGGGTTTAAAAGTTTTATCACAGGCGAAGGTCTTACTTTGGAAAAGCTAAAAAAATATAAACATGGTATGGACTTAGGGCCTTTAGAGCCACGTATTCCCAATAAATTGTTTACGAAAGATAAAAAAATCCAACTTTTCCCAAAGCAATTTTTGGATGATCTCGGCCGACTACACGACTACGTCAAAAGACATGAACATCTTCAAAAATTGACACTCATTGGTCGACGCGACTTACGTACCAATAATTCATGGATGCATAACAGTCAGCGCTTGGTAAAAGGTAAAAACCGTTGCGATTTATTTATCCATCCACAAACAGCAAATGACTATCGCATTACTCAGGGCGAGCAAGTGTATATTTGCAGTGAAGTTGGTGCTTTAAGAGTCACCGTTGCAATTACTGAAGATATTATGCCAAATGTAGTGAGTCTACCGCACGGTTGGGGACATCATCGCAAAGGCATGCAGCTCTCAGTTGCTTCATCTAATCCGGGTATTAGCGTCAACGACATCACAGATCACCAATTCATTGATGTTTTATCGGGCAATGCTGCACTTAATGGCATTCCAGTTGAATTGCAGAAGATATTTTAAATACAAAAACGATAAAAGGGCATTTGAATTTATTTGAATAAGGATTGAAATGATGTTGATAATTCATGTAAAAAATAAAGCCTTAGATGGAGATCCATAGAGAGAAAACTGGATGTCCTTTAGACTTGTATATTGTTGTCGTTTATGACTAAAAAAGATGCTATACATCTGCTTTTTAGATATTTTCTAGACGGTTCATAAAGTGAATAGGAACATATTATGTTGAATGCGAATAAACGTGCAATTGTAGTTGGTGCTTCAAGAGGGATTGGTTTAGGTTTAGTTCGTGAATTACTAAATCAGCATTGGGAAGTTATAGCGACCATTCGAGATATAAACCAAGTCTCTACAGAATTGAATCAATTGCTCACTGAGTTTGCAGACAAGCTTGAACTGGTCGAAGTGGATTTAAACCATGTGCAAACAGTGGAGTCTTTAACCCGCCAATATCATGAAAAATCAATCAATTTACTGTTGGTTTCGGCGGGTGTTTTAGGGCCGGAAAATCAACATGTTGAGAGTTGTACACCAAATGAAATTTCTCATCTATTTTGGGTAAATAGCATTGCACCTGTGACAGTTGCGAGAAAACTTCTTCCTTTAATGGCTGAAGAGAGTGTGATTGCATTTATGAGCTCTCGTATGGGAAGTGTAACTTTAAACGATGATGGAAACATGGAACTGTATCGTGCGAGCAAGGCGGCTTTGAACAGTCTTACACGTGGCTTTGCAGTAAATGAAGCCATTCCTGCTCAGATTGGTGTACTCAATTTACACCCTGGTTGGGTTCAAACTGAAATGGGCGGAAGTCATGCTCCTATCAGTGTGAAACAAAGTACCACGGGCATGGTTGCTGTGATTGAAAATTTTATGGGTAAAAACGAACAGCGATTTGTCGACTTTCAGGGCAATGAAATTGAGTGGTAATAGCACAGCCTAAATAATGAAATGCAGTTTCGCTTCTATTGAGGGACTGCATATTGTTTTTATTTCAAATAAGATCACAATATTTTAAACAGTGCGATAACCATTCAAAAATAGGTGCACTGTATTTTGCACGTTTTCGCGCAATAGCTCTGTATTTGGTAAATAAGACTCATCTCGAAGCAAATAATAATGTCCAAAAACACACAACTGAATAAATTGAATGGTTGCCATCCCGAGATTTTTAATATGATAGCCTTTCTGTTGATTGAGTTTAGCTAAGAATTCTTCGACAGGTTGACGGCTTTGCATCATCAGGGCGTTGATCATATCTGATAATTCTTGAATCCGTTGTACTTCAGGAATTGTCATCCGTAGCAACCGTATATTCTCCAAAGAAAACCAGCGTGTCGCAATAAACATGCCCAGTTCATATAAACTTTCGGCATCCACTGTCTTATTTCTAGACCAATCACGAATATCAGCAATATATTGTTCAACCCCTGCTTGAATCACGGCAATAAATAAGTTGGTTTTATTTTGATATTGTCTATAAATCGTCAGTTTGGAAACCTGTGCTTTTTTAGCGATTCCTTCAATACTACTGGCTTGGAAACCATGTTCTAAAAAATAAACAGAGGCAATATTTAATAAGTGTTCATGCAATGCCTCAGAATCTTGTCGTGTCGGGCGTCCCGTCAATACCTTTTTTAATTTTGTACAATCATTTGTCATCTAGCTGGCTTTTTGATATGTCGTCTAAAGGTTCTATTAAAAAGACAATTAAAAGAATAATCAATCTCTGTTCGTATAATCATTCAACAAAACTATATATGAACAATGAATAACATTATCCCGATTAATTATTTTTGATTTAAAACTATTTCTCTTATTTTAAAAACATAAGTGAACGATATCGTTTACTTAAATTCTTATTATCAAATATCAAAAAACGATCAAGAAATTTGAAAATTTGTAATTTAAGTAAGCTCAATTATGTGAGAAAAATATGAGTGAATCAAAGCGACAAATAAAATTAGGGGCATTTTTACAGAGTGTGGGGCATCATCTAGCTGCTTGGCGACATCCAGAGGTGAATCCTGAAGACGTGACAAGCCTAGAACACTTAAAGAATTTGGCAAAAATTGCAGAGCAGGGCAAATTTGATGCTATTTTTTTTGCAGATGGTCTAGGTTGGCCACAAGCTGCACCGCATTTATTGGCCAAAGGAGCGCCTGCATACTATTGGGAACCTCTAACTGTTTTGTCGGTACTGTCTCAAGTCACTGAGAAAATTGGCTTAATTAGCACTATCTCAACTTCATACTTAGCACCATTCCATTTAGCCCGTTTATTTGCATCTTTGGATCACATTAGCCATGGGCGCACAGGTTGGAATTTAGTGACTTCAGGCACTGACTTTGAAGCTAAAAATTTTAATTTAACTGAGCAAAACAAACATACAGAACGCTATTTACGTGCACGTGAATATGTCGATGTGGTCAAAGGTTTATGGGATAGTTTTGATGATGATGCCTATTTATTTGACCAAACATCAGGTAATTTTTTTGATGCAAGCAAATTGCATTATCTCAATCATCAAGGTGAGTTTTATTCGGTTGCAGGACCATTACAATCTGCACGACCAGTACAAGGTTATCCTGTCATTGTACAAGCAGGTTCCTCGGAAGATGGCCGCCACCTAGCAGCAGAGACTGCTGAAGTTGTGTTTACAGCACAGCAAACTTTAGAAGGTGCTCAGGCTTTTTATCAAGATATCAAAGCACGCGCCGCTGCTTTTGGTCGTGATCCAGACAGTATTAAAGTCATGCCAGGTATCATGCCAATTGTTGCAGAAACGTATGAGCAAGCACTGAAAAAATTTGAACAATTACAATCTTTAATTGATCCAGTTGTCGGTGTTGGTTTGCTGTCTGCATTTTTAGGTAATATTGACTGGGAAAAATATTCTTTGGATGATCCTGTGCCTGATTTTCCCGTGACAGAAGGTTGGCAGAGCCGTCAGCAATTATTGCTTGATTTAGCACGTGCAGAAAATTTAACCATTCGCCAGCTCTATAAAAAAGTCGCAGGGGCGAGAGGTCATAAAATTTTGATTGGCACACCAGTTCAAGTTGCAGATGAGCTTGAACATTGGTTTAACAATGGTGCAGCCGATGGTTTTAATATTCTAGCTCCGACATTTCCCATTGGTTTAACCGACTTTGTCGAACAGGTGATTCCTGAGTTACAGCGCCGTGGCCTGTTTAGACAAGAATATGAAGGTACTACCTTACGTGAACACTTAGGTTTAACCCGTCCACGGAGCCAATATCATGACGCAGCTTAACCTTAAACATGTGGACGTAGAACCCGCCGAATTTGCTAAAGTTGAGCAACCCACTCTCGACTATTTGTTTGGACGCAAAGTCACAGCGAAAGTCTTTTTTCTACTATGTTTATTGATGGTTTTTGACTTTGCTGATCGGATGATTATTGCCAGTATTTTGCCATATATACAAAAAGACTGGGGTATTAGTGATGCACAGGCAGGTTTATTGAGTTCTATTTTGACTTTGGGCATGGTTTTGTTTGCTTTTCCAGTATCCATGCTAATTGAACGCTATGGCCGTATTAAAGTTGCCAGTTTGATGGGAATATTCTGGGGTATTGCGTCTGCTTTAGGTGCATTCAGCTCTAGCTTTTCTCAGTTAGCTACCACACGTTTATTTGTGGGTATCGGTGAAGCGGCGTATGCCCCAGCTTCATACTCGTGGATAAGTACCGTATTTCCACGCCGTCGATTACAACTAGCACTCGGTATCTTTTCTGCCAGTCAACCGATTGGTATGGCGGTCGGTATTGCCTTCGGTGGGTATGTGGCACAGCATTATGGTTGGAGACATGCGTTAGGGTTGCTCGCAATTCCAGGAATAGTTGTTGCATTTCTGTTGTATCGTGGTCGTGATTATCAAAGTGTTTTAGTTCATGAACATGTTGTACAAACCAAGCAGGCTCAATCTGGAACGTCTCATTCAGAAATATCTTTAGCTTCTTCTGTGCCGTCTCGCTGGACCTTGATCAAACAGAATTGGAACGCGATTCGGCACACGCCTTCGTTGTTACTCACTTATGTAACTATGGCGGTCGTTACCTTACAGTGGATTCCTGTGGTGTTCTTTTTGCCAAGTTATTTACACCGTGTGCATCATTTAGAATTGGCGCAAGCTTCGCTCATGACCAGTGCATTTTTACTGGTGGGTATTCTTACTTTACCGCTCGGTGGTTGGGTTTTAGATCACCTGACACAACGTTTTTTTAAAGCAAAATTCTATGTTTCACTGGTTGGCTATGCTTTAGCTACAGTATTTTATGCAATTGCTTTTGGATTTTTGACAGATTTAAAACTGCAATTTGGTCTGATCGTTTTGGCAGGGGCAGTTTTAAGTTTTTGCAGTTCTGGCCCATTGAGCTTGACCCAAGAGTTAGTTCCTGTCTCTGCCCGGACTTTGTCGGGAACAACTTCTGTGATGACGATCCACTTATTAGGTTCAATCCCGGGGCCATTTATTGCTGGTTTGATTTCTGATGCCTATGGCATCTCTGCTGCACTTACAGTGCTTCCAATCATCAGTGGAATAGTTGCACTAGGGTTATTGGTCGCTGCTTTGTATTTTTATCCAAAAGACATTGCCAAAGTTAAGCACAGTCATTTCGAGGTCTTAAAACCATGAGTGTCGAAATATTATTTTCCTTCAACTATTCAATTGAACGGTTACAAAAGCACATACAACTTGAGCGATGTTGATTCGCTTAGATACTCAAAAAACGTTATTGGATCATTTAAATATTATTTTTCAATCGAAAAGTACGAGCAGTTTTTGACTTCTAAAATGGCCCATTTTCACAGTACATGCACTTAAAACACAATTTTTTCGGGGTAAATCATGAGTTTAAACACATTGAAAGTAGCAGGATTTCGCGTGGTCGCATCAAGACCATTTATATTCACCACACTGTCTGTTGCAATCGCGGCAGCATCACAATGCCTTTATGCAGAAGAATCACAGACTGACGTTGAACATCTAAAAGCCAGTGAGCAAAATGTAGATGCGATTCAGCTTGAGACAGTTACAGTTACTGCCCGTAGACGGGTGGAAAGTGAACAAAAAGTTCCAGCACCGATTACCGTGCTGAAAGGTAAACAGCTTGAAGAAGCCAAGATTTATCAGGTACAAGATTTACAACAACAACTGCCTAACTTCACCTCACAATTTATTCATGCGCGACAATCTAGTGTGGCTGTGCGAGGGATTGGCAATAATACTGCCAATGAAGGCTTGGAAGGCAGTGTAGGGATTTACTTGGATAATGTTTATTTAGGGCGACCGGGACAAGCGGTATTTGACCTATTAGATATTGAACAAATTGATTTACTGCGTGGGCCACAAGGAACTCTATTTGGTAAAAACACCACAGCAGGAGTTTTAAATATTACATCGAAGCAACCCATTTTTGATCGAGAAGGGAGTGCTGAAATTTCGGTAGGTGAGCGTGGCTATAAACAAGCGAAGGCGACGATCAACCAACCTTTGTCTGATACTGTAGCTGTTCGATTATCGGCTTATGGAACCCATGATGATGGTTGGGTTGAAAATACTCATACAGGTGAAGATCTCAATGAAATTAATCGCTTTGGTGCGAGAGGACAACTTTTATATAAACCTGACGATGCGTTTAGTCTAAGAATTATTGCTGAGCATAATCGCGAAGATTCAAGTACAGGTTCTTTGGTGCCTTATAGCTTTGCGCCTTGGAATCCAAATGGAAATCCAGCCAGCTATTTACCGTTAGGCGTAGCAGGTTCAAATGCAACAACCTATGCAGAGCGTGCTAAATTGCTCGGTGCAAAAAATATTGACCGTAATCCCTATGATTATAAAGTCGACTTCGATGCCGAACAGCAATCTAAAGTAGACCAAAGTGCTGCTTCTGCAGAAGCCAACTGGTTGTTTGACAATGGTTTTAAGCTAACCTCAATTACAGCATGGCGAGATTGGAATTTTAAACCCAAGAATGATTTAGACTTTACCCCTTTAGATGGTATTACAGGTGGCTTTGAAGTTGAGCAAGATCAGTTTTCTCAGGAAGTCCGCCTAGCCTCACCAAGCAGTGATACTTTCGACTATGTCGTCGGGGGTTATTATTTCTATCAAGATATTAGCAGTAACAATGCATATTGTACGGGGGCGGATGCAGCAGCACTTACAACGGCCTATCCGAACAATGCCTATCTTTCAGGGACAGGTCGTTCAACCACTGACAGTTATGCTTTATTTGGACAGTCGACATGGCATGCGACAGACAAGTTTGATTTAACCACAGGACTCCGTTTAACTTCCGAACGTAAAAGTGGCGAAGTTCAACAAAATAACGTCGAGCCTATTATCTATGCATCATTAAGCCCTTTATTTAAAGCATTTAATTCGGGGCCTTTATCAAGGAAAGACAACAGTGTTTCGGGGTTGGTGACAGCAAGTTACGCGTTTAAACCCAATATTTTAGGTTTCGCAACTTTCTCTACAGGGGAAAAATCAGGCGGCTTTAATATCAATAGTGTTGCCACGCCTGCTGCTATTCTAGGTAATGATGCTTTAAATATCGACCCAGAAAAAGCCGAAAACATTGAAATTGGACTAAAAACTACATGGTTAGATCAGCGCTTATATGCAAATATCAACGCCTTTTATACCAAAATTAAAGACTATCAGGCTGTCACCAATATTGCTTTAGGCAACCAGTTTTTAGGTCTGTTGACCAACGTTGGAGATTTGACCAGTCAAGGTGTCGAAATTGATTTAAAGGCGAAACTGAACCGTCAATTTTCCCTAAACTTCAATGCCGCATATACGGATGCAACTTTTGATTCGGGAACAGCACCGACACCTTTTGAAGAGTTTAATGGTGCCGGGGGGACAAGCGATAGCGGCTATGGCAAGGGTTACCGTGATATTTCGGGCAATCGCGTCAATGGTGCGCCACGTTGGACGGCAAATTTGACTGTTCAGCATCAGCATGACGTGTTTGCCAATGCACAGCACTATAGTTTAGTTAACTATGGTTGGCGCTCAGAGACTTTTTCAGATGTAAATAATTCAATTTATTCTAAAATTCCAAGTTATGGGGTATTGAATTTAACCACAGGTATTCGTATTCCTCATGGTAAAAACGAGGTCGATATATCTATTTGGGCAAAAAATGCCTTGGATAAACATTATTATTTAGGTTTGGTTAATTCTGGAAATGGTGTTTATGCAGGCTCTGCTGCACAACCTCGAACAGTAGGGGCAAGTATTAAATACAGCTTTTAGTTAATGGATTTCTTGCATCAGTCATTTTTTGAGCTGTATTGAAATCACAATGAAAGTTCCTTCTCCTTTTTAAAGGAGAAGGCTAGGGAGAGGATTTTAGGAAGAATCCGCCCTCATTCTAAACTTGTGAATATAATTTACATATTGACGATGCCGAACTTTAATAAAAAGTAAGATCAGATTTGGGAATATAGTCTTTAACTTATTATTTATTAAATTTAAAGTCAGCCACTGGATCTAAATAAGATCTAGAAAATAGTTACGATGAATACTGTCCTGCGGTAGCAATTCTAGTAGACGTTGTACAGCATCAATCCGGTCATGTGTCTGCCCAATAATTCGTAGCAGTTGATCTATATCTTCCATTTGATAAATCAACTGGCTTAAACGAGCATCAAAACAATGCCTCCATGTGCTGAGTAAAGGGCTTTCTGATTTAGATAAAAAGCTTCCCTTATATAGCGAGAATGTACTGGCAATAAGATTTGCATTCAACGAGTGTTCAGCACGCAAAAAGTCACATTGAACCTCACAGGTGAGTTTATAAATACGTGCCTCAATGCAATGTGGAAGCAGGCTACGAAGTTGTGAAAGCTCAGCTTTGAGTGTTTTTATACTAACATTACGTTCACCATAAAGGGCATAGTGTAATTCGTCTAAACCAATACCATAAGGATGCAAGGCTAAAATGCAGAGTATTTCAATTTGACGGTGACTCAAGTTCAATGTATGTCCATTAAATTGGACCCAAGGTGAACCTAGTGCTTTAATATATAAAAAATTTTGCTGTTCAAATTTGATAGCCCGCTGTATTAAGTCTGAACAGCGTTCAACGGCAAGTAGCCCTAAAGGGGTATGTTTTTTATATTTTGTGGAAAGATTAATAATGCCATGAAATTGACCTGATGTTGGATCCCAGATCGGTGCGGCATAACAGACCCAGTCCCGAACACTATCCATTTGGTTTTCATGAGAATAGACACAACTTGACATTTGACTGTTCAAGGTCATGCCAATGGCATTGGTTCCAACCGCCTGTGTAGACCAGTGTCCACCCTCAATAAAATGAACCTGTTCAGCAGAAGAGAGCATTGCGGAACTACTCCATGTCCATAAAAGCGTACCCTGATGGTCTGTCAAACCAATAGCCATGTCAGAATCATTGGCTATTCTTAATAAATCAGCATAATTGTGTTGGATAGAGCGACGAAATAAAGAGGTTTGATCCTCTTCTGGCAAAGCCAAAACAGGGGCGGCATGAACGATGTGCTGATTAATTAAATGGGTTGTTTGCAGCTTCTTTGCAGATGCGGTATTGAACAGGTTCATATCATATTCCTTTATGATGAGACTGTAATATTTTTAAACGTTATAGATCAGTTTTTAGATTATAGTCATTCATGCCATTTTCTTGCTCAGGCTTAAAATTGTTTTTCTTTGGTTTATTAAACCATCTCAATTTAGCTTTCTGTACCTTTAGATTACTTTAAAAGTGTTCTTATGGGCTGAAAATGACTATTTCCATCTGAAATGTTAATAAACGTAACTGTCATATTTATCAATGAAGCATGTAAATAATGAAAAGTCATTCACGTATATATGGGGCAGGTACAGACTCGCCATAATACTGACGGTCAGCAAAATAACTTGATCTCACTAATGGCGCACTCCAAATGTTTTTAAACGCCAAGCGCTCTCCATGAGTTTGATAATGCTTAAACTCTTGTAATGTAACAAAGCGATGAATTGGCGCGTGAGACTTGGATGGCTGTAAGTATTGACCAATTGTGACATAGTCAACTTGATAATCTTTCAAATCATTTAACAACACGATAACCTCAGCCTCAACCTCTCCCAAACCGACCATCAAACCACATTTGGTTGGGATATCTGGACAGTAGTGTTTAAATTTCTGGAGTAAATCCAACGAGTGCTGATAGTTAGATCCCGGTCGCATGGCTTTATATAGACGTGGAACGGTTTCAATATTGTGGTTAAAGACATCCGGTGGGTTTTGGCTCAGAATCTTAAGGGCAATATCTGCACGACCACGAAAATCAGGAACTAAAATTTCGATCAAAGTCTCTGGACTGGTTTGACGAATTTCTCGAATACAATCAGCAAAATGCTGTGCACCACCATCTTTTAAGTCGTCTCGATCAACAGAAGTAATCACGACATACTTTAAGTTTAGATTCTTGACTGTTTCAGCCAGATGCTTGGGCTCATTAAGATCCAATACATTTGGTCGACCGTGAGCAACATCACAAAAAGGACAACGTCGGGTACAAATATCTCCCATGATCATAAACGTTGCAGTTCCACCGCTAAAGCATTGAGGCAAATTAGGGCAAGCCGCTTCTTCACAAACGGTATGTAGTTTTTGTTGTCGTAGTAAATCCTTGATGATTTGTACTTCTTCTGGTTGACTGATTTTAGTACGAATCCATTCTGGTTTTTTGGGCGCCGTTTCTGTCGGAATAACTTTAATCGGAATACGTGCCATTTTTTCAGCGCCACGTAACTTCTTTCCTGTTAATACTGTGTTATTTAAATCCATTTTAAACACTCCATTATTTAAATTAATTTATATAGAATTTCATATTAAATAAGCTCTTTCAGTTGCGACAATAATATTAAAATAGTGCAAAAAACTTATCATATAAAACAAAGGTTGGTTAAAGGTTTGTTTTTATATGTGATTGAACTATTGTAAAATTTTACAAAAAAATTTAATCCCATAACTTTTTGTTTTTCATATTTATCTTATCTTTTTATGCATTATATTTTTTTAGTCTAATATTAAATTGAATAAGAATATCTTTATATAAATATACGGTTTAAAAATCCAACCCTTCATTTTTGGATTTTCTTTTAAGCGTAGTTAATAAGGAACAAAGATATGCAATTAACGGAAGAGCAATTGCTAGCAGCATACAAAAGAATGCGCGACATTCGTGAATTTGAGGATCGACTTCACGATGAAAACAATACTGGTGATATTCCCGGTTTCATCCATTTATATAGCGGTGAGGAAGCTGTTGCAGTCGGGATTTGTGAAAATTTAACAGATAAGGACTTCATTACATCAACGCATCGTGGGCATGGTCATTGTATTGCTAAGGGCTGTGACATTCACGCCATGATGCTAGAAATTTTTGGTAAAGATGATGGTTTGTGTCGTGGTAAAGGCGGCTCAATGCACATTGCGGACTTAGATAAAGGCATGCTCGGTGCAAACGGTATTGTGGGTGGTGGCCCACCTTTAGCGATTGGGGCTGCTTTAAGCGCCAAAACACTCAAGAATGGTGGGATTGGTCTGTCATTTACGGGGGATGGTGGGTCAAATCAGGGCTTAACTTTTGAAGCCATTAATATGGCTGTGGTGTTAAAGCTCCCTGTCATTTTTGTTTTTGAAAATAACGGTTTTGGTGAAGGTACTGCACATGATTATGCCGTAGGCAGTAAAGATATTGCAGGTCGAGCAGCAGGTTTTGGCTTACCTGCTGAAAAGGTAGACGGAACAGACTTTTTTGCTGTGTATGAAGTTGCACAAAAAGCCATTGAACGTGCCCGCCGTGGTGAAGGTCCAAGTGTGATTGAAACTGTAACCAACCGTTTTTATGGACATTTTGAAGGTGATCCGGGACTTATCCGTTCCAAAGAAGAACTGGATTATGTCAAAGAGCATAAAGATCCATTGAAGATATTCCGTGAAAAAGTCAAAGGCAAAATTGAGGAAGCCAAACTGGATGCAATTGATGCCCAGTCTAAAGCCAATGTAGACGATGCCGTTGCAAAAGCACGTGCAGCTAAATACCCAGAAGTCTCTCAGCTACTTACTGATGTTTACGTCTCTTACTAAAGGAATAGTAGAAAAATGCCAAATAAAAGTTATCGAAATGCGATTAAAGAAGCAATTGAATTAGAAATGCGCCGAGACCCAAGTGTCATTGTGGTCGGTGAAGATGTTCGTGGTGGGCATGGTGGTAAAAATACCGATGACAATAAACTAGAAGGTTTTGGTGGTGTACTTGGTGTAACCAAAGGCTTATGGACTGAATTTGGTTCTGAACGAGTCATTGATACTCCAATTACAGAGTCGGCGATTATTGGTATGGCGGCAGGTGCTGCTGCAACGGGTTTAAGACCTGTGGCTGATTTAATGTTTATGGATTTTTACGGCGTTTGTTATGACATGTTGTATAACCAAGCGGCTAAATTCCGCTACATGTTTGGTGGCAAAGCTAAAGCACCACTCGTCGTGCGAGGCATGATCGGTGCAGGATTTTCTGCCGCAGCGCAGCACTCCCAGTCTCCATATAACGTGTTTGCCTCAGTGCCAGGCTTAAAAGTGGTGGTGCCTTCTAGTGCTTACGATGTCAAAGGATTGTTAATTCAAGCCATTCGAGATGACGACCCAGTGGTCTTTTGTGAACACAAGTTGCTGTACGACATTAAGGGCGAAGTGCCAGATGAGGCCTACACCATTCCTTTTGGTGTCGCAAATTACACTCGTGAAGGCACTGATATTACCATTATTGCTTTAAGTTTGATGGTGCATCGTGCCAATGAAGTCGCTGATAAGCTCGCAAAAGAAGGCATTTCGGTTGAAGTGGTTGACCCTCGAACCATTTCTCCATTAGATGAAGACGGTATTTTAGAGTCAGTGGCTTCAACAGGCCGCGTGGTGATTGTAGATGAATCAGCAGCACGTTGTGGTTTCGGACATGATGTGGCTGCGCTTATTGCCCAGAAAGGCTTTCATTATCTTAAAGCACCAATCGAATTAGTCACACCGCCGCACTCACCCGTACCATTTTCACCAGTATTAGAAAAAGAATGGCTACCCAGTGTAGAACGCATCGAACAGGCTGTACGTAAGACGTTGGAGGCTTAGGATGAGCGAAATTAAAACCTTAGAAATCCCAAAATGGGGTTTGTCCATGGAAGAGGGCACGATTGCCCAATGGCTGATTCAGGAAGGTACGCAATTTAGTAAAGGACAGGAAATCTGTGAAATTGAAACCACAAAAATCGTCAATGTATTGGAGGCACCTTTTGATGGCTTGCTACGAAAAATTATTGCTAAAGATGGTGACACCCTTGTTGTAGGTGGAGTCATTGCAATTTGTGCAGACGCTCAAGTTTCCGATGCAGAAGTTGCAGCATTTGCACAGTCCTTAGGTGGAACACCTGCTGTAACTGAACATAAAGCGGTAGCAGCGGTTCCTGAAAAAGTAGCTGCGGCTCAAGTTGAAACCAAAGTACAAGCTACGCCTAAACAGAACAGTGTTGGTCATGCATCAAAAGTTGTGGCTCAGGGTGGATATTCAATTCCTGCTACGTTACAAGGCTTCCAACAAAGCGATGATATTTTTGCAACGCCACATGCCTTGAAATTGGCTGAAAAGCATAATGTGAACTTGGCTAAGATTACGGGTTCTGGACGTGAAAGCCGTATCAGTGTTCAAGATATTCAGGCCGCGGTTCAAGCTGCTGGTGGTTCTTGGCCAGATGTGCGTCATCAAGCCAGTACGAAAGCCGCGAAATCTAAAGTAGATGACAGTTATGTTCTAGCGACACCTGTAGCCCGCCGTTTGGCAAAACAATGGGGCATTAATTTACATGATTGTCGTACATCGGGTTCACGTGGACGAATCTGTAAGGAGGATGTTGAAGCAGTCTATCAACGTGAAAACCCTGTACAAGCTCAACATGCTGAGCATGGGCATCCAACAGAGTCAGCAAAATTCACCACCGTGGCTATGAATGGTATGCGTAAAGCAATCGCTGCACGGCTACAAGCAGCAAAACGCAATGCACCACATTTTCGCTTAACGATAGACTTAAATGTTGAGTCAGTTCAGGCTTTGCGTCAGCAAATTAACAGTACCGTACCGCAAGTCAAACTCTCCGTTAACGATATGCTGATTAAAGCTGCTGCTGCTGCACTGATCAAAGTTCCACAGGTCAATGTTCAGTTTGATGAAGAAAATCAGCAAATTTTACAGTTTGAACAGGCTGATATTTCGGTTGCTGTGGCCATTGAAAACGGACTGATCACGCCAATTATCAAAGCAGCGAACCGTAAATCTTTGGCGCAAATTTCCAATGATATGCGTGATCTGGCGACACGTGCCAAAACTGGAAAATTAGCACCTGATGAGTTTCAAGGCGGCAGTTTCAGCATTTCCAATTTGGGAATGCTTGGTATTCAACAGTTTGATGCCATTATTAACCCACCTCAAGGTGCAATTTTGGCCCTAGGTGCAGCAGAGAAACGTGCGGTCGTCGAAAATGATGAGATTGTTGTTCGTCAAATGGTGACAGCAACATTGTCTTGTGATCATCGTGTCATTGATGGTGCGTTGGGTGCTCAATTCCTTTCGGCATTTAAGCAGTTTGTCGAAAATCCTGCATTAATTTTGGTGTAGGAGGAATAGCCATGTCAGATACACAATTTGATCTTGTGGTTATTGGTGCTGGTCCTGGAGGATATGTCGCTGCGATTCGCGCAGCGCAACTGGGATTAAAAACAGCAATCGTTGAAAAACAACACTTAGGTGGAGTATGTCTTAATTGGGGATGTATTCCAACCAAGGCATTATTGAGCGGGGCTGCGCTTGCGCAGCAATTCAAACATGCAGAGCAGTTTGGCTTTACGCTTAACGCGGTTGATTTTGACATTCAAAAACTGGTCCGTCATAGCAGACAGGTTTCTGAGCAACTGGTGCAAGGTATCGGGCAATTATTGAAAAAGAATCAAATCACTGTTTTTAATGCAACAGCCCAATTTATTGCCAAAGAGCAATTAGAACTTACTGATGCAAATGGTCAAAAACAGCAGATTTCTGCACCGCATATTATTGTCGCAACAGGTGCACGTGCGGCCAATTTGCCTCATATTTCTGTAGATGGTGATCAGGTCTGGAGTTATAAAGAAGCCTTAGTTCCAGAACAATTACCAAAATCTTTACTGGTCATTGGTTCGGGTGCTATAGGCAGTGAGTTTGCAAGCCTATACCAAGACTTAGGTTGCCAAGTCGCCTTGGTTGATATAGCCAAGCAGATTCTCCCTAGCGAAGACATTGAAGTTGCCAAGTATGTGCAAAAGCAATTTGAACAGCAGGGTATGCAGGTTTTAACCGAAGCGACCGTAAAAAAAATAGAAACTGATCAGGCTCAAGTACATTGTCATATTGAAACGGCCACAGGTATGCAAATCATTAGCGTTGAAAAAGTGCTTTCAGCTATTGGCGTGAAACCGAATGCTGAAAATCTGGGCCTAGACGCTTTGGGTGTTGAATTTGAGAATGGTTTTATCAAAGTTGACTCATGGTGTAAAACCAATGTTGTGGGTGTTTATGCAATTGGCGATGTCGCAGGCGCCCCCTGTTTGGCACACAAAGCCAGTCATGAAGCCATTCTTTGTGTGGAGAAAATTGCGGGGCTAAGTCATGTACATGCTTTAGATCGTACACAAATTCCGGGCTGTATTTTTACCCATCCGCAAGTGGCTAGTATTGGTTTGACAGAACAGAAAGCGAAAGCTGCGGGCTTGAATATCAATGTGGGTAAGTTCCCTTTACAAGCCAATGGCAAGGCATTGGCTTTGGGCGATAGCGCAGGATTTGTTAAAACCATTTTTAGTCAGGAAACGGGTGAATTGTTAGGTGCTCACATGGTCGGACATGAAGTCACCGAACACATCCAAGGTTTTGCCATCGCAAAATACCTAGAAGCTACGGATGAAAGCTTAGCACAGGTCATTTTCCCTCATCCTACTTTATCTGAGGCGATGCATGAGTCGGTCTTGTCGGCAATGCAACGTGCCATTCATATTTAAGGAGTCGCAACATGCCTAGGGGTTTAAACAATAAAGTTGCATTAATTACGGGTGCAGCACAAGGAATTGGACGTGGTATTGCCTTACGTTTAGCGCAAGAACGTGTTCATATTGCTTTGGTCGATCTTCATCAAGAAAAGTTAAATGTTGTTCAAAAAGAGGTTGAAGCCTTTGGCGTAAAAGCCACTACATTTATTGCGGATATTTCAGATCCAATACAAGTCAGTCATGCAATTGATCATACCGAATCGGCACTTAATGGCTTTGATATCATGATCAATAATGCAGGGATTGCACAAGTCAAAGCTTTAGCAGAAGTAACACCGAATGAATTTAACCAAATCATGAACATCAATGTCGGTGGTGTACTTTGGGGGATTCAAGCCGCAGCAAATAAATTTAAACAACGCCAACAGGCGGGAAAAATTATTAATGCCTGCTCAATTGCAGGTCATGAAGGTTTTGCTTTACTCGGTGTTTATTCGGCAACTAAATTTGCAGTTCGTGCATTGACGCAAGCAGCGGCTAAAGAATATGCCAGTGCTGAAATTACTGTAAATAGTTATTGTCCGGGTGTTGTTGGTACAGATATGTGGGTCGAAATAGATCAGCGGTTCTCTGAAATTACAGGTGCACCAATTGGTCAAACGTATAAAAAATATGTAGATGGTATTGCTTTAGGACGTGCTGAAACACCAGATGACGTGGCTGCATTAGTTGCATTTTTAGCCAGTGAGGATGCAAACTACATTACAGGTCAGTCTATTTTGACAGATGGTGGAATGGTTTACCGTTAATATCAACATAAGGAATACAGAATGAAAGCAGCTCGTTTTTATGATCGAGGGGATATTCGAATTGAAGATATCCCTGAACCGAAAGTACTTCCAGGCACAGTGGGAATTCAAGTTGCATGGTGCGGTATTTGCGGTACAGATTTACATGAATTCATGGAAGGCCCTATTTTTATTCCACCTTGTGGTCATCCACACCCAATTTCGGGAGAATCTGCACCTGTAACAATGGGACATGAATTTTCAGGCGTGGTTTATGCAGTTGGTGAGGGTGTAGATGATATCCAAATTGGGCAACATGTCGTCGTTGAACCCTACATTATTGCTGACAATGTGCCGACTGGGCCGAATGATAAATATCATTTATCAAAAAATATGAACTTTATTGGTTTAGGCGGACGCGGCGGCGGTCTTTCTGAAAAAATTGCGGTGCAGCGCCGTTGGGTACATCCTATTTCAAATGATATTCCCTTAGACCAAGCAGCATTGATAGAACCTTTGTCCGTTGGTCATCATGCCTATGTACGAAGTGGTGCAAAAGCTGGTGATATCGCACTGGTTGGTGGAGCAGGCCCAATAGGTTTACTCTTATCAGCCATTTTAAAGGCCAAAGGTCTCACGGTCATCATTACTGAATTGAGTGCAAAACGTAAAGAAAAAGCGATAGAGGCTGGGGTTGCAGATTATGTGCTAGATCCATCTAAGGTTGATGTGGTCGCTGAAGTGATGAAAATTACGGAAGACCGTGGTGTTGATGTCGCTTTTGAATGTAGTAGTGTTAATAAAGTGATGGATACACTGGTGGCAGCGATGAAACCAACAGGGGTGGTCGTCATTGTTTCTATTTGGAGCCATCCTGCCACAATTAATGTGCATAGTGTGGTGATGAAAGAGCTAGATATTCGTGGCACGATTGCTTATGTCAATGATCATCAGGAAACAATCTGTTTAGTCGAGCAAGGTAAGATTAATCTAGAACCTTTTATTACCCAACGTATTGCATTAGATGATCTTGTATCTAAAGGCTTTGAAACACTAATTCACAATAATGAGTCTGCTGTAAAAATTATTGTTCATCCGTAGTTAGGCTTCGATACAACTTTATGTAATACATAGTGACAGAGAATGAGTCTGTATATGCAGACTCATTCTAATATTTGTATCAATAATTTCTCCAAATTTTAAATGACACTTGAAGCACATTTACAAAACAGTCAACTATGACAGATCAAAGGGTGTTTTAACCAAGGCTGACTATGTGTACATGCGCGATCTACTGGAGAACGTGCTAGAACAACTGCAAAATTCAGAATTAGACAACGATAGAGAAATAGATCAGCTCAAACAGTTTTTTATAAAACTCGATCATCACATTGATCGGTTGCGCGCGTAGATTTCGGCATAACGTATATTATGTTCATTAGGATACTCAGCAACGTGAATATAATTTTACAGATTCACGTTGCTGAGCTGTAGCACCAACTGCGTTGCGTAGGCTACAGTCTTAGATATTCTATTTAACATAATATACATTATACGAACTAAGTGTAATAATAATTCTGTTGTCTATATAACATCATTACGTAGGTAAAAAATTATTAAAGTGTACTTTTATGTGTTGTTTAAAAAATATTGAGGTTAAATATTAGCTACGATAAAGATATGCACTTGGTCAATGGTTCTATATGGTTCAGCCAAAGTGCTTAATTGTGGTAGCCGAAGTCCACTGATTTCTCTAGATCTTGATTTTTTTCAATAAAAAAGAAATTACACTTCAATCATGATTTAAAAACTGAAATCGGTCGTGTGTTCATGATCATTGAATGACAGCTTAGTGAGCTTACTCTTTTCAACTTTTAATACGTTGGCGTGTTCCATATATCCTCATGTAGATTTTTTACTATATATGTGTAAATTTAGCTACTTATAAGTGGATTATTAATTAATCACCATTTACTAGAGGATAC
>NZ_BKFU01000027.1:0-40294 GCF_008980265.1 Acinetobacter sp. TUM15064
GGCGGAGGCGGTTGCATTTGTGGTGGCATAGGAACCTGGGGCATCAGTATAACTGCCATCAGAGGCTAGAATGATTTGGCGTGCAGGCGCAGTGCGACTCACGCTCAACTGTGTGCTTGGGGCTGAGTCTTCATTATAGTTAGCAGATTGCGCAATGACTTGAGTATTGCTTGCTGGACTATTTGAACTGATATTTAAGCTGCCTGAATATAAATTGCTATATCGACTGCTGACACGTCTCACGTAGTCTTGTGTTTCACGAAACGGTGGAATGCCACCATACTTTTGCACATTGCCTTCGCCCGCATTATAGCCTGCAAGGGCAAGGCTGGTATTACCATTAAAGCGTTTCATCAACCACGCAAGGTATTTCGCACCAGCGTTAATGTTTTGTTGTGGATCGTATGCATTTGAGACATTGAAGCGACGAGCAGTTGCTGGCATCAGTTGCATTAGGCCTTGTGCACCAACAGGAGAGCGGGCATTCACATTAAAGCCTGATTCTGTATGCATCACGGCTTTGATTAAGCCTTCTGAAACACCATGGGTTTGCGCTGCTTGGCGAATAATGTGGTCAAAAGCATTTTTGTTGCGACTATAACTGGGTAATACCGAGGATTCAGATGCTCCCCAATTGCTATAGCTGTGGATGTTGCTGTCTGGATAATAGGTTTTCTTTTCAACTTTTAAATTGTTATAACGACTTTGTTTATTGGTCAACAAAGTCGTGCCGTTCGAATCTTTGAGTTGATAGATGGTTTGACCTGCGTGACAATTCAGTGCCATGAACGAAATCGTCATACACCCCAAAACATAAAAATGAGTCAAAAGCAGCTTATTTTTCATTATCTATTATTAATCGTAAAAAATCGTTTTCAGTGACTAGAATTGAGTTTAGCAAAAAAATAACAGCCTGAAACTATTTTAAGTTCAAAAAATCTATGACTTTGTAAAAATCAAGTCCAATTGCTGAGAGAGTAATCAAAAAAAATAATTAATTTATTTTTAATGAGGATTGCTTGACTAAGATAAGGTATTGAAATTAAACAAAAAATAAATTGATCAAAAAATGATCAATTTAAATAGAAGCCTTAAAGTATGGGATGAACACCTTGTCAAGCCTGCTAGAATCCACAAAGTTATCCACAGCTTTTGTGGAAAAATGTGGAAAAGTCCAAAAGATAAGCAGTTCAGCCAGAAAATGAACGCAATCGTTCAAAGTTAAACCGATTTTAATACATGAATATGACAGCAATGACAATTCATGAGAATTTACATTCTTTAGGTGCGAGATGACGACGAATCGGATAAAATTGCGCGGTATTTTTTTTAAGGTTTAACTCGTCTATGTTCTCGCCAGTTGAGTCCGATCAGGGATTTAATTTTAAACCAGAACTACCCACTAGCTCTGCGTATTATCGTTTGTTGAAAAAGCTACGCCGTCAGGTGGGTCATGCCATTCGTGATTTTAAAATGATCGAAGAAGGCGATAAAGTGATGGTCTGCATTTCAGGTGGTAAGGACAGTTACACCTTACTCGATATTATGTTGCAGTTTAAACGCATTGCACCGATCAATTTTGATGTGGTGGCGGTGAATTTGGACCAGAAGCAGCCTGGTTTCCCAGAAGATGTATTGCCGCGCTATTTAGAAGAAAATAATATTCCTTATTATATCTTAGAAAAAGACACCTATAGCATTACCAAACGCTTGACGCCTGAGGGCAAGACCTATTGTGCAGTGTGTTCACGTTTACGCCGTGGTTCTCTATATGGCTTTGCACAAGAAATAGGGGCAACCAAAGTAGCATTGGGACATCACCGTGATGATATCTTGGCGACGTTCTTCTTAAACTTGTTCCATGGTGGCAGTTTGAAAGCGATGCCACCCAAGTTGTTGTCTTCTGATAAAAAGAATATCTTGATTCGTCCACTGGCCTATGTGGAAGAAAAAGACATCATCAAATATGCCGAAATGCGTCAGTTTCCAATTATTCCGTGCAACTTGTGTGGTTCTCAGGAAAATCTGCAACGCGCTATGTTGAATGACATGCTGCGAGAGTGGGATAAGGCCCATCCAAAACGCCTACACAGTATTTTTGGTGCCTTGCAAAATGTATCCCCATCACAATTGGCCGATCGTGAGTTGTTTGACTTTGAAGCCTTAGACAGTGAACGAGAGTTCGACTTTAAGGGTGAAAGTTGTTCAACGGAAGATGAACCTGAAAGCAAACGGATTAACATGGTCAATCTTGGCTTTGTGGCAGATTAATTTTGTCATTTCAGCCAATGCAAAACACCAATCATTGATTGGTGTTTTTTTTATGTGAATGATTTTGATAAACTTTGTATAAGAAATATAAAATATGAACGGTACGTACAAAAAACTTTAGGCACATATAAGATATACATGCTATAACAATCTGCAAGCGTATTTAGCTTCACAATGATGCCGTCTGGATAGGCAGCACACAACGAACAAAGAATTGAGGAAACATCATGCCTGCTTTTTTAACTGATGATTGGTTTTCAACCGTAGAAACATTAACTGCTCAAGCGGGGAATCTAAACCTTCCACCTGCACTTGCAAATCTTGCAATTAACTTAGTTGTTGCTGACAATGCGGGTAATACCGAATTATCTTTAGATGGTGGTGCAATTAAAAAAGGCTTGTCTTCAAATGCGAAAACAACCTTGAACATGGACGCTGAAACTTTACGTAAAGTCTTCCTTGAGTTTGATATGGCAGCAGCAATGCAAGCATTCATGACAGGAAAAATAAAAGTTCAGGGTGATATGTCCCAATTAATGGCATTGCAAACGGCAAAGCCAAGCCAAGAGCAAAAAGATTTATTTAAGAAAGTACTTGAGCTAACAGCTTAAGTATTCTGAAACAAAAAAAGCTTACCTCAAAAGGTAAGCTTTTTTTTGCGATGATGATCAATTCTGGGTATTCAAAGTTTAGATATTGACCAACTGTGGCGTGGTTTTAATGTGCTCAAGATAGGCACGGATACGTGTCACATACTGAAGCGCTTGTCGGTAGCGCCCATTTTTGGCTTGGTTATGCTCTAAATAAGCATAAAGATTGAGCCAGTTATTTGGGTCTTTACCTTGCGCTTGAATGCGTTTTTGAATCTGGCTCACCGCACCTGGCCCCATATTGTAGGCAACTAGTGCATACCAGTTGCGGTCAGGGAACGGAATATCGGTATAGCGGCTCAGCATTTGGTCGTAGTACTTAGCACCGCCTTGAATGCTTTGTGCAGGGTCGGTACGGTTATTCACGCCCATTGCTTTGGCCGTGCTATTGGTCAACATCATCAAACCACGAACACCTGTAGGAGAAACAGAGTTCGGTTTAAGATAAGATTCTTGATAACCAATGGCCGCTAACAAGTGCCAATCTAAGTCGTATTTTTGCGCTGTGCTTTTAAAACTGGCCTTATAGATCGGCATACGTTGACGCAAATCACGTTGAATCGTATTCCAGTTTTCAGGCTTCACGACATTGCGGTTGTAAAAAGAGGCCAATTGACCAATTGAACCTGATTGTTTACTTTGACATACGAATCCGCTGGCTGTTTGGGTGAGTGGATCATTCGCATGTTTAAACACCCAATTCAGCTCAGTATTGAGGCCATTTTTACGTAAAACGTTCAAATCACCACAAGTTGCAGAAAAAGTAGACAAATGCTTTTGTTCAATCGTTTGAACGCTGGCGGTTGTCATTGCAAAATTTACTTTGCCTTGAGCGACCCATTTGAGTGCCGTGGCATTATCAGGAACCGTTTTGAAGTCTAGCTTTACATTTAAGCTATCTGCATAGTTACGTGCAAGGTCATAACCAAAACCATGCAAATGTTGACCATCTTTAAAAACGGTCGTTGGATTTTCCACTGAAACGACAGTCAATTTATTATGATTGACGACATTATCATATTGGTAAGTCTTACTTGCATTAATACTATGAAAAGGAATTAACAGAGTACTTAAAGCAAGGGCTTTCAACGGGAGAGAGAAAGTTAATGAATTAAGGCAAAGCCTCGATCCAGAAGTTGAACTACTGTGCATGTTGTCTCCGCTACAAGTAATTTATGCCCCAGAACGCAAAGGCAAAACCATGCCTTAAAACGAGTTCAAGTTTGCTAAATTCAATAAGGGGTTGGGCATTCATGACGTCATTCAAAATGACATGGGATTAAAGGAACTATGTAGAAAAACTACATAGATTAAAAAATAAGCAGCTAATTTAAGATGTGCGCATAATATCGGGCAAATTCTAAAGTGTCAAATTTTGTGCAATATTTTTTTAAAAAATGTAACATAACGATTTAATTTAATTAGGGAATTTATTTTATAAACTTTTGTTGTGAAGAAATAAGGGATAAAATAAATCTTTGTTGTAAATAAACCAGCTGATTTAGACGACATTCATCATGAAATCAAACTTAATTACACGTGTTGGTCACGACAAATTAGTGGCAGAATTAAAGCACCTTTGGCATGAAGAACGGCCTGAAATTACCAAGAAAGTAAACTGGGCAGCAAGCCTCGGAGACCGTAGCGAGAACGCAGATTATCAGTACAACAAACAGCTGTTACGAAAGATTGATCGACGTGTTCGTTACTTAGGGAAACGGCTTGAAGAGTTGCGAATTATTGATTTTTCAGAAGAGCAAGCGGGCAAGATTTATTTTGGGGCTTGGGTAGATATTGAAAATGAAGCGGGTGAGCAAAAAACTTTACGGATTGTAGGGGTCGATGAAATTTATGATCATCACCCACAGCATATTTCAATCGATTCGCCTATGGCGCGTGCTTTACTGTCCAAGCAAGTTGATGATGAGGTTGAAGTCGTGACACCAACGGGCAAAAAACTTTGGTATGTGAATGCGATTCGTTATGAAAACAGTGAAAATTTAGAGAACTAAATGATTTTGTTTTAATTTTAGCCACTTAGTGCGGTTTTTAAAGAAAAGTATTTGCCAAGTAGATCGAATGTTTATATTATGTCGCCCATGGAAGCGTGGCAGAGCGGTTTAATGCACCGGTCTTGAAAACCGACGAGGGTGTGAGTCCTCCGTGAGTTCGAATCTCACCGCTTCCGCCAAATATCTAAATAGGCCCTTGTAAAAACAAGGGCTTATTTTTTATCTGTGCTTTTACCCCTCAACTTACCTCATATCAAATTTTGGATTGGCCCAAACTAGAAATAACAATATAAAGCGATGCTGGACGGATAATTTATTTGGTCAAACTTATTCTTAAGTGCTTGAAGTTTGATTAATACTGAGATTATTCTTTCAATATTAATCATATAAGGTTTTGTTGTATAAACCTTCAAAGAGCTAAGGTTTGGCTAAGTGACTTAAGGTTTAAGTAATGACATTGGTAATGTAGTCTACTAGATTTAGTGAATCTTTGTATTTTTACTAGCTGAGCTGGCTGCATCTGTCAGATACCCAGCAGATATGTAGGTTAGTTTTTCTTATGTTTCGATATACATTGCTAGAATTTTCAAACCAATCATTGTAAATGAGTAGATGAAGCTAGGCACTATTTTTTAGATAGCTAAGCCCAGTATTTATCTGTTTAGGCTTTTTAACAAAGGCTTGAAAAACCGCAGGCTTTAGAAATCCTGAATATAGCCAGTGATTATATCTACAGATAGGCGAAATAAAAATTCAATTCCCAAATAACATTAGGTCATTGTGTCTGGATCATTGCGATTTTAACCATGTTGACTTTGTGATTTAGCATAGTACTTATGAGTATGCAACCAAATCACATATCCCTCATTTGATTCGAGCTTACGTATACGCATAACCAACGATTAGTAGCCTGCTAAATTTCAGGTTCGAGCGTATTTGTGTTGCAAGTGTAGGGTTGAATCAGTATTTATCAGATGATTTATATAGCAAGGATGAGTTTTCTAGTAACGAACTTATTTACTTAACTCACTTGCATATTTTTTCACATCTTGTAAATTAGGTATATCGGTCTACCTATATAAAGCATTATGAATACCAAAACAGCAAAACAGAAAATTTTAGATGCAGCTGCAATTTTGTTTTATAACGATGGCATTACAAATACTGGCATTAATACCATTACGGACAAAGCGAAAGTTGCCAAAATGTCTTTATATAATAATTTCCCGACCAAGTCGGATTTGATCAGTTCTTATATTGAAGCGCGGCATCAAGAATGGCTAGAGCTGTACGCTGTGCGAAACCGTGATGCACATACACCAGTGGATAAAATTATTGCGGTTTTTGAAGCCTACCAAGATCATGCTGAATTTGCCTATGAGAAGGGTTTCCGCGGATGTGGTTTGTTGAATGCTGCGGCCGAGTTTCCTGCACACAGTGCTGAGCGTTTGGCGGTGAAGCAGCATAAAGATGAAATTGAAAAGATTATCTCCACACAACTGGCGCTGTTGATTGAAGAGCCAGAGCGAGTACAGCAAATTGCTTTGATGCTGTCTTTTTTACTCGAAGGTTCAATTGCTCGTGCGGGGCTTGAGAGTTCCAGTGAAAAAGTTTTAGCTGCAACGCAAATGGTAAAAACGATTTTAGCGCGAGAGATCATAGCGTGAGTCAGTCTATTTCTGCTGTTCCAAATTATGGTTTCATTGCGGTTCTTCTAGCCGCTTTTTTGTGGGGAACTACAGGGACGGTGGCATCCTTTGCACCTCATTTGAGTCCGCTGACAATTGGGGCTGCCGCGATGGGTGGTGGTGGTTTATTACAAGCACTGTTAGCACGTAAAAGTATCATCAGCCATCTGCCACACATCAAAGCCAATAGTGTGATGCTTAGTGTTGGTGTGATTTCCGTGTTTGTTTATCCTCTGGCTTTTTATTCGTCGATGCACTATGCGGGGATCACTATTGGCACAGTGGTTTCGATTGGCACAGCACCATTATTTACTGCGCTTTTAGAACGGGTGTTTGACAGAAAACCACTTTCCATGGCGTGGTTGGTGAGTTTTGTTTTGGGGGTAACGGGGGTGGTATTGTTGTCTTTGGGAGAGTCGCATACTACAGCAAATACAGAAGGCTTATCTCAACATAGACAGATATTGGGTATCGGCTTGGGTGGAGTGGCAGGCTTAACTTATGCTTTATATTCTTGGGCTGCAAAAAGAATGATTGACCAAGGATTAGATGCAAAAGCCACTATGGGAATGATTTTTGGACTCGGTGCTTTATTATTAATTCCCACTTTATGGATGACAGGCTCAAACTTGTTTGAAGAAAACATCAACCTGTATGTCGTTGGTTATATGATGCTTATTCCGATGTTTTTGGGTTATGTCTTGTTTGGTTATGGTTTAAAAACCGTGCCTGCCAGTAAAGCCATTACCTTAACTTTATTTGAGCCTTTGGTGGCTGCGGTATTGGCAATCCTGTTGGTGGGAGAGCAAATTGCACCAATTGGCTGGTTCGGGATGTTACTAATTTCGATTTGCTTAGCACTGCTGAGCAAAGCAAAGTAAGTTTTTTGAAGCAGCCTGAAACAAAGAACAGCACTCAGTCATGCTATTGTAAATTTTTAGCTTCAGAAATTTACTGGTGTATAAAACATTTTAGCTGGGTGTTGGAAAAGCCGATACCCATTGATGCTTAGTTGAGCTAAGCATCAAGATGTGTACGGTAAATTTTATGATGCTTTATCCATAATTATAGATATTTCAAAATACGGATATGCTTGTTTTTATGTTTAAAAGCAGAGAATTTCAACATCAAAGGATAAAGTGCCACAGTCAAAATAATTGAGATCAGCCAAAGGGTAGAAACGTGATCGACACCAAAATATTCACCATGAGTTTTGCCAAATAGTGCGACCGCAATGAGATAGAGGGCTTTAAGTGCATATAAATGGACGATATAAAAGAACATGGGTACGGAACCAAATACAATCAAGGGCTTGATCCAAGGTTTACTTTCAACTTTTTGAAGTAACACCAACAGGACTAAGCCGAGTCCGACATTCCATAAAATAAACAGTAGCGATGGCGGATACTTGGTCAGATTTAAAAAACTCATAATCGTTTCAATACTGGTCGGCATGATTGACCATGCTTGATCGCCATAGATATTGAGCATTCTTAAAACGATAAATAAAGCAACACTGCCAAGTCCGAAGAACAAGAGGGTTTGATTTCTTTTTGTGATGTCTTGAGTCGTATTAAATACGCTATAGCCGATACAATAACCCAAAGTAATCACGCCAACCCAAGGGAGTACAGGGTAAGAGGTTCTAAAACGAATTAGATCTCCAAACTCAATCCAACCGCGTTCATGCAAAATAAACCAAAGGTTCTGTACGATAGGCAGATGTGGAAATGACACTTGATCGAGTAAATTATGTCCAAAAATAATGCTAAGACTAATACCCCAAAGCCATTTTTGCGACAAGCCAATTAAGCCCGCCAAGGCCACCATACTTAAACCGATAGCCCAAATTACCTGTAAATAGATGACATCGGGCGGGAACTGTCCTGTCCAAGCGAAATTAATCACAATCAGTTCGAGAAAAATCAAGAAGAGTCCACGCTTGAGTAAAAATTCGCGAGTCATTTGAACGCTGTTGTTTTTTGCTTGATAGAGATAAGCCGATAGACCCGTTAAGACCACAAAAACAGGAGCACATAAGTGGGCCAAAATTCGGCTAAAGAACAGGGGTTCTTCAGTGCCAGGGATTAGCATCGGGTCGGGGACTTGTTGATGGAGATAAAAAGTTTCTCGGACATGATCGACCATCATGATCAAAATGACGAGTCCTCTGAGGGCATCAATGGCTTGTAAACGTTGTGAAGGTGTAGACATAAATAAAGTTAAAAATGTTGTTATGGTATAATGTAACATTTGTTTTAATTCTTTGTAACTTAAATATCATCATTAAAACTTATATGTATGAACTAAATGGATTATTTAGAACGAAAATTTTTCTATTATTTTTTATAGACGACTGGTCTATTATTGATTTATAGTGTGGACATGAAACGATCAGACAAAAGTGAAGCGACACGACAACATATTTTAAATAGCAGTTTCGAACTGGTATTACAGAAAGGTTTTGTTGGCGTAGGCTTACAGGAAATTCTCAAAAACTGTGATGTGCCGAAAGGTTCATTTTATTATTACTTTGCTTCAAAAGAGGCATTTGGCTGTGCGCTTCTGGAACAGTACCTTGCTGACTATAAAGTCAAAATTGACCAACTGATGCAGCAAGAGCAAGGATGTGCTTATGCTCGTTTGGTTGCGCTTTGGCAGGCATGGATTGATAACCCATCTCATATTGAAAGTAATGTTGAACATCATAGCGATGGGGGATGGGCGCAGAACTGTCTGATCGTCAAATTGGCAGCAGAAGTCTCAGATTTATCTGAAGATATGCGTCGGATTTTGAACTTCGGGGTACGTAAGTTAACAGAACGCATATCAGGTCTAATCAAAGCAGGGCAACAAGACGGTTCAATTCCATCGCATATTGATGCTGAAAAGATGGCTCAGACGATGTATCAGCTGTGGTTGGGCGCAGCTTTATTGGCAAGACTTGCACAAGATAAGCAGCCCCTTTATTTGGCTATGGAAACTACTCAACAACTCTTACAACCCATCAAGGAATAAATAGATGCAAAGTATTATACATCATCATTTTGGTGAGCCTGTCGACGTATTGGAAGCAGCAGATATGCCAATGCCTGAGCCAAAAGCAGGTGAAGTGCGTATTAAAATGATTTTATCACCTATGCATAATCATGACGTGTGGACAGTGCGTGGTAGTTATGGCTATAAGCCAGCACTACCCGCGATTGGTGGTAGTGAAGCTGTTGGTGTGGTTGATGCACTTGGTGAGGGTGTGCAAGGTGTATCATTGGGTCAGCGTGTGGCAGTTGCGGCGGTTCATGGTAGTTGGGCGGAGTATTTTATTGCACCAGCACATGGCATTGTCCCTTTAACGGATGCAATTGAGGATGAAACGGCAGCTCAGTTGATTGGCATGCCGATTAGTGCCTTGATGCTGCTTGAATTTGTTGACTTAAAAACAGATCAATGGATGATTCAAAACACCGCCAATGGTGCCGTAGGGAAAACTGTGGCAATGATTGCAGCAGCACGTGGTCAAAAGGTAATTCATTTGGTACGACGTACTGAGGCTGTGGCTGAAATGCATGCTTTGGGCATTCAAAATGTCGTGGCAACAGACCAAGCTGATTGGAAAGCACAAGTCAAAGCTATTCATGCAAATCAGCCCCTGATGGTAGGGGTGGACTCGATTGGTGGAAAAGCCAGTGGTGAAATGTTGGCTCTACTGAGTGAAAATAGTCTCTTGGTGTCTTTCGGTAGCATGTCGGGAGAAGTGATGCAGATTTCTTCGGGAGATTTAATTTTTAAACAAGCGACCGTCAAAGGCTTCTGGGCAAGCGTGGTGAACAAAGAGTTATCTTCTGAGCGTAAAAAAGCCTTAATTGTTGAGTTATTGACTTTAGCTGCCCAGAAAAAACTGTTATTACCTGTAGAAGGGGTGTTTAGTTTTACACAAATCAAAGATGCTGCCCTAAAAGCGACGCAAGGTGCGCGTCAGGGTAAAGTACTTTTGAAACCTTAATCATTTTTGACCTAGATCAGCGAAGTTGTTGATCTATCTATCATTCATAAAAATAAAGGATAAAGCGTATGGTGGGACAAGTTCTAATTGGCTTAATTGCACTGTTGCATGTGTATATTTTAGTTTTAGAGATGTTTTTATGGGATAAGCCCTATGGCTTAAAAGCTTTTGGCAATAGCCCTGAAAAAGCGCAGTTAACGAAAGTTATGGCTCAAAATCAAGGCTTATATAATGGTTTTCTGGCTGCAGGTCTATTTTGGTCATTATGCGCACCTGAAAGCTATGCACTTGCTTTGGCGAACTTCTTTTTAGGCTGTGTTTTGGTTGCGGGAATTTATGGTGGACTAACCGCTAGTAAGAAAATTATTTACATTCAGGCAGTTCCTGCCATTTTGGCACTGCTTACAGTGAATTTTCTTTAAGTTGATTGAGTAGTCACTTATTGGATACACATGGAAAAGCCAACGTGAAGATGTTGGCTTTTTTGATGTGTGGCTAGTTATTTTACTTCAGGTAAGTCAAACCAAATGACCTGAGCATCGTCCAGTGCTTTGATTTCAGTAACATCTATAAATGCAATCGCATCACCTGCATGGATTGTATGTTCAGCCACTTGGATTGAGCCAGAAATCACATGTACATAGTTAACATGTTGTGTGGCTTTAATCGAAAGGGTCTGATCTTTTTCAAGTACAGCCGTTTTCACTTCTGCATCTTGACGAATATGCATTGGTGCATTGTCGTTTGGACCACAAATCAGATGCCATTGGTTGGGTTGCTCATGCGGATCAAGACGAATCTGTTGATAATTTGGGGCTGCATCTCGTTCATTTGGAATGATCCAAATTTGTAGTAAATGCACTTGCTCATCACCTTGATTCATCTCACTGTGTTGTACGCCAGTACCTGCACTCATCAGTTGCCATTCCCCCGCAGAAATACCGCCATGGTTGCCCATGCTGTCTTTATGGGTAATCGTGCCTTTGAGTACGCAGGTTAAGATTTCCATATTGTCATGAGGGTGTTGTCCAAAACCTTGATGTGCTGCAATGAGGTCATCGTTGATAACACGTAGAGCACTGACGCCCATGTATTTCGGATTATACCAACTGCCAAATGAAAAGCTGTGTTTAGACTCTAGCCAACCAATATTGACATGACCACGGTCTTGGCTACGATGAATGAAAGCATCCATTTTGAACTCCAATCTTATTTTTAATCTATGGCGTAATTTTAGTGTTTTATATTTGTTGATGAAATGGTGAATTTGCAATGTTGCGTTTCAATATTGAAATGATAGCTCTGTCTTAATTTAGATCACAATACTGTTCGCGAAAATCTTTCCAAATGTAGTTTTTGCCTTGCGCATATTCAGCTAAAAATTGTTGATGTAGCTTCGGTTGGGCTTGCATCCAATTATTTCCCCATTTCACACCGAGTGGGGCCGCTTTATCTTTAAAAACAAAATAATCATCAAGGCAAGTACTGCTTTCAACGTAGAAGGCTGTATCTTGATCGTCGAGATAATTTTCGTAATTAATAGAATTGGGTGGGTTTTTTAAGAATACTTTATCACTGGCGGTGAGTAGAATTTTCTGTTCAAAGTGCTTTAATTGACCTTGTTTGTACTCATAGCGGGTTTCAATATTATAAGGATGTACGGTTTGATAGTCACCTGGGGACTTGGTGCTGTATTCCAGTATTGCGTTATTGTAATCTGATAAATCTTTATCCCATTTGGGGCCAAAACTCATTCCATCTTCAATAACAGGAGCCACGAATTGCACGCGGTGGAGCTGTTGACCATTCGTGTCGATTTCAATAATTTCGTAGCTGTATCGGTAGCGATTGTTGGCATAGATAGAGTTTATCTCTGCATTGGCTTTTAATTCCGCAGAGGTATAGGCATAGCGGGTACGAAAGATCAGAGCAATGTATTTGTCTGTTGGCATAATTGCAAATAGCTCATGGTCTTTGACGGTGTGTTTGAGCTGTGGTTGTAGAGTAATTTTTTCTCGATTTTCCGCATAAGCATCGCCAATAGCGAATATGGCTGAGTGCGGCTGGTTTAAATAAAACAGTTTAGGCTTTTGCCCTGTTCGAATCGCGTAATAGTGAATCGGAGATTTGCCTGCGATGACATAATAGCGTGTATTCAAAAGTGGCTCTCTGAGACTATCTTGCTCTGGAATGTATTGGGGATGACGGATTTTTTCCTGATCCTCCAGACTGTCAAATGGGTTGTCAGATTCCACCGCATAAGCAGAAGCATCCACGCTGGTCACGATTTCCTCATCTAATTCAGCAAAAGTCGGTGTCGAAAGTGACAGTAAGCAAGCCAAAGGCATTATTCTTTTTAAAGTGTTCATCGTCATTTTTATGTTGTTATGATTGATAAAAAAGGTGTTCTCTTGAGAACACCTTTTATAGCGTAAATACTTTAGAAAACCAATTATTCTAAGAATTTAACCGTTACACCTGGCTTCACTTTTTTACCTAGATCGTTCGCATCCCAGTTGGTCAAACGAATACAACCGTGTGAAGCTGTCTTGGAAATGGCCGATGGGTTTGGCGTACCATGAATACCAAATGATTTTTTACTTAAACCAATCCAGATATTCCCTACTGGGCCATTTGGACCTGGTGGTAAAGAAAGAGGTTTTAAGTTTTTACCTTGAACAAAGTTGCTTGGTGAGTAGCTATACCATGGATTTGGTGCAACACCTGTAACTTTATAGGTACCTGCTGGTGATGGCGTGTCCGAGCTACCGATGGTTGCAGGGAATGAACCGATCATTTGGTTGCGGCTGTTAAATAAATACAGCTGTTTTGCGCCTTTGTGCGCAACAATCAAGTGAATATCTTCTGGCACTTCATTACGAATGTTGGCAACAATAATTTTTTCGCCTGCTTTTTTGAAAGTTGCTTTTGGATTCAACTTTTTCAAAAAGTCTTCATCCATGTGGAACTTTTCACCGAACATTTCAGTCACACGCGTGTAATACAAACCTTTCATTTTTGACTGTAAGGCATAATCGTGTGGAATTGACGCTGCATAAGGCCCTTTCAGGTCTGCATCGGTGATAGTGTATTCAATAAATGCAGGTTTAGACCCTTGACTAGCAAGTAACGCATCCCAAGTTTCTTTGGTGAGCGTACCCGTTGCTTTTAAGCCACTCATTTGTTGGAAAGAGGCAATTGCTTTAAGGGTATTTTTACCGCTCATGCCATCAATTGCACCTGGAGATGCATGTGCATTGTTGAGCATGACGTGAGCACGTGCATAAACAGGAAATTGACCTTTACCAATATTGTCATACCAATCTGCACTGTTTAAACCATTTAAAGTCCACGATGCTTTTGCAGCAGCAGGATTCGTCGGGCTTGTTGTCGGTGCAGTCGTTGTTTTGCTTGGTGCAGCGCCAACGTCAGCAGTTTTATCTTCAGACTGTTCAAGTTGGTCTAAAGTTTGTGAAGCTTGGTTTAAGTCTGCTTGTTCTTTTGCTGTAATTTGAGTGTTTGCAACCGCAGTAGAAGCTGAAGCGACATCTGTTGCTAAAGGATCAATGGGATCTTGGACTGAAGTATCAATGATCTTTTTTGGCGTCAAGGGTTGTTCAGTAGTAGATGCAGCAAACGCTGTACCAGCAAGAATGCAACTTAAACTCATCGCGAGTATTGTGCGAACGAACATGTAATTCAACCTTAAGAATTATTCATTTACAAAGTAAAAACCAGCCAAGTATTACAGAAAAAAGATAGAGATGCAGTATTTGTTTTGTGTAAATATCTGTTTTAAGCATCAACTGGATCTAATTTTAGTGTGATGAGAAGTTATTAAAAATTCGACCTTTTTGTTATGATGGTGAGCAAATTTAATTGAGATGGGAAAGTAAATGACGACCCTTAAAAATGATCGTTTTCTACGTGCTTTATTACGTGAACCTGTAGATACCACACCCGTCTGGATGATGCGTCAAGCAGGACGTTATTTACCAGAATATCGTGAGACCCGTGCTCAAGCAGGTGATTTCCTCTCATTATGCAAAAATACTGAATTTGCCTGCGAAGTGACGCTACAGCCTTTACGTCGTTATGAGCTTGATGCAGCTATTTTATTTTCAGATATTTTAACTGTACCCGATGCTTTGGGTTTGGGGCTTTATTTTGAAGCGGGTGAAGGACCTAAATTTCATAAAACGGTTCGCACTGAACAAGATGTGGCGAATTTACCTCAGTTTAATGCTGGATCAGATCTTGATTATGTCATGAATGCGGTCAAGACGATTCGTTCAGCACTAGGCGGTCAAGTGCCATTAATTGGTTTTTCGGGCAGTCCTTGGACTTTGGCAACCTATATGGTGGAAGGTGGTTCGAGTAAAGATTTCCGTTTCACTAAGCAAATGATGTATGCGCAACCCGAAGTTTTACATGCACTGCTCGATCGTTTAGCAGATGCGGTAATTGACTATTTGAATGCGCAAATTGATGCAGGTGCTCAAGCTGTACAGATTTTTGACAGTTGGGGTGGGGCACTAGCACACCGTGAATATTTAGAATTTTCTTTAAAATACATGCAAAAAATTGTTGCTGGTCTAAAACGTGAAAATGAAGGACGTAAAGTACCTGTGATTTTATTCACGAAAGGCGGTGGTCAGTGGTTAGAACCGATGGTGGCAACAGGGGCTGATGCTTTTGGTCTGGACTGGACAACGCCATTAAATGTGGCTCGCCAAACGGTGGCGGGTCGTGCGGCACTGCAAGGTAACTTAGACCCTGCTACTTTATATGGTTCGCATGAGACCATCGTGAAAGCGACCAAAGCCATGCTAGATGATGCTTATGCAGATGGTGAGAAAACGGGTTATGTTGCAAACTTAGGTCACGGCATTACCCAGTGGGTTGATCCAATTAATCCGAAAGCCTTTGTCGATACCGTGCATGAATATAGCGCTAAATATCTCTAAGTTTCACTGGATCAATTTAATTAGGATTCATACGTGATCACAATTTTAAAATCATGTTTTGAGTTCTCATCTAAGGCAGCTTCGGCTGCCTTATTTGGGATATTGTTGTTGTTGGCTTTCGCATTCACAGCAAGTATGGCAAATCAGGAATATTGGGGTTTTTTCCGTTATGACTATTTATTGTTCTATGCGGTGCTGATTCAGGTATGTTTACTGTATTTAAAACTTGAGTCTTGGGCCGAAGCCAAAGTGATTGCGCTATTTCACGTGATGGCAATGCTGATGGAAATTTTTTTGACCCATCCGCAGATTGCATCATGGCAGTATCCACATCCCGCCGTGTTTAAGATTCTCACCGTACCGTTGTTTGCAGGTTTTATGTATTCGGCTGTGGGCAGTTTTTTTGCGCGCTCATTACGTCTTTATCATGTTTCTTTTGAATACTTGCCTCGTTTTTCCTCCATGTTGATATTGGCTGTGTTGTCTTATATCAACTTTATGTCCAAGTTTTTTATTCCAGATATTCGTTATCTATTATTTGCATGGAGTGTAGTGCTGTTTTGGAAAACCAAGATTGGCTTTGAGTTACAGCAGCATCGTTTTCAACTGCCGATGTTACCTGTACTGCTCTTGTTGGCTTTCATGATTTGGATTGCGGAAAATATCAGTACGTTTTACCAAATTTGGTTGTACCCAAGTCAAGTCGATGCATGGCATATGGTGGGTTGGGGTAAATTAGGCTCTTGGTATTTATTGCTACTCTTGAGTCTTGTTTTGGTGCTAAAAATTTTAGGGAAACGAGACCTGCGTGGCAACTGGGCGCTACACCGTTAAAATTGAGATTTAATGTCTGTTTTACTTTAGTGTAAATTGTTTTGCGTTATGCGCTTGTTACAGCTATCTTACAAGTGTGTAGCTCAAAATATACACAAACAATAGGAACAATAAAAATACTCGGAGATAATCGAGTCTGGAGAAACCTTATGTTGAAAAAAATGGCATTGGCTGCAGTTTTGGCCGTTGGTTCTACCGCTGCATTTGCAGATAAAGATGTAGGTTGTGGTATTGGTTCACAAATTTGGGAAGGGCAGTCTGGCAAAGTCGCTAAAATTTTAGCGGGTACCACAAACGGTCTTTTTGCTAACCAACTTTTCGGTATCACCTTTGGTACTTTAGGTTGTAGCGGTACAGGTACGGTGACTGCTCAGGCAGTAACATTTACCAATGAAAATGCAGAGTCTTTGGCACGCGATATGGCAGTCGGTGAGGGTGAAAGTCTAAATGTACTGGCTGAACTGCTCAATATTCAGTCTGAAGATAAAGCGCGTTTCTTTGAAGTATCTAAACAAAACTTCGCAAAAATCTATTCGGCTGAAAACCAAGATGCACTTCAAGTGTTAGCATCTTTACAAGCCGTTATGGCAACAGATAGCGTATTAAAAGCATACGTTTAATTGCACTATAAGACCCTGTCTTTAAGGCAGGGTTTTTCATATCTAAAAAGAAGAAGACTCAACTCTGCATGAAATCGCTTCTCCTCTTTTCCAGTGCGCTGTTTAGCACCACGATCTTTGCTCAAGCACCCCGCTCAGCAGAGTTTTATATTGAAAAAGCCCATCAGCTTGAGCTTGCCTCAAATGTGACTTGGCAACGTTTGATGTATGCGAATACTTCGGGAAATAGTGAAGTGACCTATCGCCCATTCTTCTATAGCGAACACGGACAAACCCAACTCAAGCAAGAACTTGATGCAAATATTGTGGCACTTTTTACACAGGCCGCCGCGAATGAATCCATTCAGTGTCGCTTTCCTGCACGTTCAAAATGGCTCATAAGACAACTTGATATTGCACTGAATCAATTTCCTAAAGCATCCTGTCCTGAACTGGATGAATGGATTGGGCAAATTAAGCCGTATAAGGCGACTTTAATTTATGCCACAGACTTTATGGGTAATCCCAGTTCGATGTTTGGACATACTTTGTTAAGGCTCGATCCTAAAGACCAAAAACAACTAAACTTAGTCTCTTATGCGGTAAATTACGCAGCGACAGTGGCCAATAGCGACAGTTTTTCTTTTGCGTGGAAGGGATTAACTGGGCAGTATCCGGGTGAGTATTCGCTCATGCCGTACTACCGAAAAGTGAAAGAATATGGTGATTTGGAAAGCCGTGATCTGTGGGAGTACGAGTTAGCCCTGACTCCTGAAGAAACCAAAACCATGGTTGAGCATATTTGGGAGCTCAAACATGTGCAATTTCCTTACTACTTTATCAGTGACAATTGTGCTTATCGTTTACTGGGTTTAATTGATTTGGTTCGTCCAGATATCAATTTACAACAGCAATTTAAAACCGCAGCCATTCCAGTTGAGACCATTAAGGCTGTGGATGACAATGATTTAATTGCAGAAAGTGCTTACCGTCCTGCCTTAGAAACTCAATTACTCGCACAGGCTAAACAACATGGACAGAGCTTGGCTGTGGCTGCAAATCATATTGTGCAATTAACACCTGCTCAAATGCCAACATTTTTAAATCAGTATTCTTTGGCTGATCAAGCGCGTATTTTAGAGATGGCTTACGATCATCTATATTTACAATTGATTGCGCAAAAAGTTACAGCAGAAGAGGCTCAGCCCCGCATTCGAGAATTATTGGGTTTGCGTAGTCAAATTGATTTGGAAAAACAGCGAAAAGCGGTTGAAACTCCCAAAGTAGATCCTGTCAAAGGACATCATGCACGGACTTTGCAACTGGAGGGAGGTAAGTTACAGGGAGACTCGTACTTCCAACTGAGTCATCGTCAGGCCTATCATGATTTGATCGACCCACAAGGCGGTTTTCGTTTAGGCACACAGCTTAAGTTCCTCGCAGGTAGCCTAGAGTACCGTGATGACCGACTGAAATTACAAGAGTTAAATTTGTTAGAAGTGAATGCTTATAGCCCATTAACTGCATTTAAAACCCCTTTAAGTTGGGGCTTTAATGTGGGATGGCAGCAAGAATCATTGGAGCGAAATGGTGAATTTAGTGAGCAGGATCAACACGGTGTATTCAATCTATCCAGTCAGTTTGGTTATAGTGTAGCAGACCAAGATCGCAAGCATTTATGTTATGTCCAATTGCAAAACCGGATTCAAGTTGGTCAAGCGCTAGAGCGTGATTGGCGAATGGGGATTGGACCAACATTGGGCTGTCAGAACATTTGGACTGAACATGTCAATAGTTTGGTACAAGTAGAATTGCCATATTGGGAAGATAGTCATCAATGGCAAGTCAGACTGAACACTCAACTGCAATATGTATTGAATCAGCAAAATGCATTACGGATTCATTGGCAGTATCAACAGCAAAAAGGCAAAGATTGGGATCAGACTGGGCTGAGTTATATCCGTTTTTTTTAGTACGACTTAGTTTTAGAGCTCCACGAATGGAGCTTTTTTATGTCTAGAATCGCTGTTAAAACACACAAATATCAGTGTTTGATTTTTATAAGACCTTGAAAGCTTACCTTGATGATGAAAATATGCATTAAAATTTGTTATATTAATCACATAAATTTCGAGCGATTCTCAAAATATATAAATAGGTAGGCTTTATGAATGATGAATGCATGGCTAAGTTGGCCGAGCAGTGGGGTAAAATTTGCCAACATTATTCAGTGAATGATCACATTAAAGCGCAAAATTTCATACAGCAGCATTCATTTGTATTGGTCAATGAATTTTATCGCAATATTGTTTTGGAGCCTGAAGCGGCTGATTTCTTTAAAGATGACATTATTCAACAACGCTTAAAAAACAGTTTAAACCAATGGTTGATTGAAAGCTTTGATGTAGCTTTGAATCAAGCTTATTTTACTGCAGTCGAAAAACAACAAAAAGTGGGACAGGTACATGCGCGGGTAGGCATTCCTTCATGGTTGATCATGCGTGGTATTCGTGAGATTGAAATCAAGATTTTGCAACTACTAGATGAACTTCAGCTCAAAAACAGTCATCAAATGCTCAGTTATATGCTGCAAATTATGGGTTTTGCCACTGAAATTATGTGTAGATCTTATGAGGCAAATACCGAACAGAGCCATGAAGTAAAACATAGCTACCGTTTATTTTCTGCAATGCAAGATGTAGCCGTGCAAAAAGATAAGCAGCGCAGTATTTTACTCGATTGGGAAAATGAGTTGATGTTCAAGGTTTTTTCCGAGCATCCGCAGTTACAGCATATTGCTTTGTCCAAGTCTGAGTTTGGTTTGTGGTTTGTGCATAAGGCCGCGTATGCGTTCACAGGTGCAGAACAGGTTGAGACTATTATTGGTTTGATTCAGCAAGTAGATGCACTGAATTTACATGTACTTGACTGCCAGGATCAAACACAAAAGATCGAGCGTATTCAAGACATTCGTGAAATGAACCGACAGATTCAGCACTTGGTCGATCAACTGTTTCAAGTGACTGAATATATAGACTCAGGTAATGACTCTCTGACTCAGCTTCTTAATCGCCGTTATTTAAGTACAATTGTATCTCGTGAAATTAATTTTGCTCGTAGAAATGATGCACCTTTAAGTTTGCTGGCGATTGATGCAGATTATTTTAAAGGGATTAATGATAAATATGGCCATACGGCAGGGGATTTGGCCTTACGTTTTATTGCTGAAGTCTTGTTGGATGTGGCGAAGGGGAGTGACTACGCTTTCCGAGTTGGCGGTGAAGAGTTTTTATTACTTTTGGTTGACAGTAATCTCCAAAGGGCTTCGGATGTTGCTGAAACGATTCGTAGCCGTATTCAAGAGACATCCATTCGAACGCCTTTAGGACAAAGCTTTAGCTTTACGGTGAGTATTGGTTGCACCATTTATAATGGTCATCCTGATTATCAGCGCTTTTTAGACACCGCTGACGCAGCACTGTATACGGCTAAAAATAATGGCCGTAACTGTATTCATGTAAGTGAAAAACTTTTGAGTGTTTAAGGTATAGGCTAAAAACTCAGAACACAAAACAATTCTAAGTCGTTTCTTGAGGCACTTATACCTCAACAATTACATAGTATTTTTTGACAGCTTCAACGACTTCAAATGTGCCAATAAAACTTGGTGGAATAATGCCTGCCTGTCCTGCTTTTACTTCAATGACGTTTTGTGTGTGGGCATCATGAATACGGACACATCCCTCCATGACTTGAAAGAATTCTTGTTTATTGTCTGCAAAGTGAATATTCCATGCCCCAACTTCACAATGCCAAATTCCGCAAGCCATATGCGGATGTTCATATAGGCTGTAGGTTTGGCGTTCAGGATTTCCTTGCACTAAACGGTCTGGACGTGGAAAATCAATACTGTGTTCGCCTTGGGTTAAACCATGACCTGCTAACCAAATTACTGACATTGTTCATTTCTCTAAACAAAAAAGAATCATGCGATAAGTTTTGCATAAAAAAGCCCCAACATCTGTTGAGGCTGAATACCGCAGAGATTAATAACTTTCAGGAACCGCACTTAAAAACTCGCGACGTTCTTCTTTATTGGTTTTAAAGTCGCCAATAAAAGAAACCGTACGAGTCGTCGATTCTTGCTTACCAACACCACGCATCATCATGCACATATGAGCTGAGTCAATCATAACAGCAACACCACGTGCACCTGTCACTTCTGCAACTGCTTCTGCAATTTGTTGGGTGAGGTTTTCTTGGATCTGTAGGCGACGTGCAAACATTTCGGTAATACGTGCAAATTTAGACAAACCAAGTACATGGCCTTCAGGCAAATACGCAATATGTACGCGACCATAGAACGGTAGTAAATGATGTTCGCACAATGAATAAAATTCGATATTTTTAACCAATACCATTTCACGGTTGTCCGATGGGAAAACCGCATTGTTGGTCACTTCTTCTAAGCTTTTGCTATAACCAGACGTTAAATACGAAAAAGCTTTAGCAGCACGCATAGGCGTATCGAGGAGACCTGGACGATTTAGGTCTTCACCAACGGCAGTTAGAATGTTAGCGTAGGATTGCTGCATAGACATAAGACGTGTTCACTTACACTGATATTGAACAAGGACGGCATTGTAGCAGAAAACTATTGCAATGCCTTGTTTTGGACTAAAATCCGATTACTGTTTAAACTTTGGATTTTTCTCGCTGCGTTTAAGTAAGACTAAAACAGCACCAGTACCACCTTGTTTTTCTGGAGCGCTTACAAAAGCGAGGACATCACGGTGTTGGCGTAGCCAGCCATTCACATAGGTTTTTAAAATGGCTTCTGGACCTTTACCATGTACAATTTTAATCACATTTTGATTTTCATCTTTCGCCATTTGAATAATTTGCAAGACAGCCACACGTGCTTCTTCAACGGTACAACCATGCAAATCAACAGCTTCAAACCAGCGGATGTTACCTGCTTTTAAGTCTTCAAATACTTTATGTTGTAGCGTAGCAATACGATAACTGAGCGCTGCTTGGCTCGCTACAGGGTTGAGCATCGCTTGAGTATCGGACAGCTCAGTTGCATCAGTTTGCATTGGACCTTCGGCTGCCGCACGTTTAGCTAAAGTTTGTGCATCCATTTTTTTCTTTGGATTTTTTTCTATTTTGGCAATATTTGCAGTCTCCATTTTCTGGACACCGTGCATTTGTTTTTGAAACAACGCGAAATCATCTTCTGGCTCAGCTTGAGCGACTTGAGCTTTGGCTTCAGACTGTTTGATGGCAGTCGAATGCGGGTTGGTGATCTGCTTTTTAAAGTCTTTCAGTAAATTAAACTGCTCTTTAGAAAGCGATGAATCATGTTTGCTCATAGGGTCAGAAAAATACGCAAAATAAGGAATGAGGCAGTAATTATAGTCTGAATTTGCAATGATTTGAACTGAATTGCACTTATAGGGAATAGTAATCAATTGAAGGGAAAATGATAGGTTATTTTAAAAACATAAGATTAAGTATCGCTTTTATTAGAGGCTGAAAATCATTAAACCTAAGTCAATGTTGTCCCGATAGGGCTCAACACATGACGTAGATTCAAGTTTGGCGTATTGCTTATACTTTAAGTGGGGGCAACTTAGCTTGCGTGTAAGCGACTGATGATTTTATCGAGTTTTTTATCAATTTGACCACGATATACATCAGGCAAAACACGTGAAATTTTTGCAAGTATACGGGCTTGAGTGCCAGGGATGATCATAAATTGAGAAGATAAAATTCCATCGTAAATTTCTGCGCAGGCTTTTTCAACGGGCATGCTACCTCCGAGTTGCTTTAAGGCTGCTGTAATTGGAGAACCATTTTTACGTTCCTCTGCCACGAGCGGCGTATCCACTTCTGGTGGACAGACTACAGCGACATCAATATTTTGACTGCGAAGTTCCATACGCAATACTTCAGCCAAGCCAACCACCCCAAATTTAGAAGAGCAGTAGCCTGTATAGCCATAGCAACCAACTAAACCTGCAGCAGAGGCAATAAACACCAGTTTAGGGTGTTTACCTTGTTGAACGGCTTGCTTGAGATATGCTAATGCAGCATGGGCTACGTTTCGGCTCCCGACAAGGTTGATGTTGATCTGACGTAAAAACTCCTCAGCACTCATGTCTTCAAAGGATTTGGCAACCACGATTCCAGCTGAGTTAATCAGTAGATCAGGCGGACCAAAGGCAGTAACGGCTTCTGCAAATTTTGCCTGTAGGGTATTTTCATTTTGTACATCAATTTCAAATCCACATACAGCAGGTGAGCGTTTTTGTAAGTCAATAACCGCTTCTTCAATCCCTGTATGAGCAAAAATACATACTTGATAGCGATCTTGAAGTAAGCGTTTGCTGAGTTCAAGACCGATACCACTACTGCCGCCAGTAACCCATGCTGTTTTCATATTCTTTTTCATTTCAATCTCCTGATGTGTATTTTAATTGTTAGGGCGATCAGATCACTTCACTTGGGAGTAATGCATCCGCAAACAGTGTACGAAGTTCAGCTTTTACAATTTTCCCCGTACCATTAATGGGTAAAGCATCCACAAAAATGACTGCATCAGGAATCTGCCAACGCGCAAGTTTATTTTCAAAATAGGCCCGTGCTTCTTCTTTGGTTAGCGTTGAGTTTTCTTGTTTCACGGCAATTAGAATTGGACGTTCATCCCATTTTGGATGACGCGCGGCAATCGCTGCTGCCATACGAATTTCAGGGTGGCCGACGGCAATATTTTCAATTTCGACTGAAGAAATCCACTCGCCGCCTGATTTGATCAGGTCTTTAGCACGGTCACAAATGGTCATATAACCATCAGCATTCAGGGTTGCAATATCACCTGTATCAAACCAACCATCGAATGTGGCTGCACTTTTCTCTTGGTTGAAATAGTGGTCGACAATCCAAGGACCTCGAATTTGTAAGTTGCCTTGTGTTCTACCATCATGAGCTAAAGGCGCGTGGTTGTTTTCGGCATCCACAATACGCAGTTCAACGCCAAAGGGTGGACGGCCTTGCGTTAGGCGAAGTTGTTCAAACTCTTCTGCATTTAAAGCAGCATGTTTGGCTTTAGGCTGGTTGACTGTACCAAGTGGGCTAGTTTCTGACATGCCCCAAGCATGAATGGTGTCACATGCGTAATTGTCTTTAAAATCGCGAATGATGGATGGTGGGCAAGCGGCACCGCCAACGACATTTCGGTTCATACTGGCTAAAGTTGTGCCACGTTTTTTCGCAGTTGCCAGTAAACCTTGCCAAATGGTTGGAACGCCTAAAGCCACGGTTACTTTATAGTCGTTAATTAAGCTGACTAGGCTGTCCCCATCAAGATTTGGTCCAGGAAGGACAACACTTGAACCTACCATGGCTGCTGCATAGGGGACTCCCCATGCATTTACGTGGAACATTGGCACCACAGGCATGACCGTATCATTGGCAGATAAATTTAAAGAATCTGGCAAAGCAATTGCCATGCTATGCAGTAAAGTAGAACGATGGCTGTACAACACTCCTTTAGGATTACCTGTTGTACCTGAGGTATAACATAATGAACTTGGAGTTTCTTCACTCAGCTGTGGCCAGTTAAAGTCAGTAGATTGATTTAGAATTAACTCATCATAGAAAATGACATTTGGTAGTACGGCCAAGACTTTTTCATCAGGTGAACCGTAGCAAATGAATTTTTCTACAGTGGGTACCTTGTCTTGAATCGCAGTGATTAAAGGTAAAAAGGTTGAGTCAAAGAAAATCACTTTGTCTTGCGCGTCATTAATAATAAAAATCAGCTGCTCGGGGAATAAGCGTGGATTAATGGTATGACAAACATAGCCACTCCCTGAAATTGCATACCAAGACTCTAAATGGCGGTGATTGTTCCATGCGATCGTGGCAAGGCGGTCACCTAAGTCAAGGTGAAATGTTTTCAATGCGTGAGCAAGACGTTTGCTATTTTGTTGAACTTCGTGCCAATTGGTCGTGGTGATTTGTCCAGTGACTTCTCGAGAAATAATGGTGGTATCAGCATGATATCTTGCAGCATGCTCAATTAAGTTACTAATTAACAAAGATTGGTGCATCATTTTGCCAAACATTTCGGTCATCCTTGGATTGAGTCATTGTTTTATAAATGAGGTTTTTAAGGTGAGTTAAAAACCTTTCGGCTGTTATTGAGCGCTCATTACAACTTCTGAGCCAGGCTTGATATAACGTGGCATTTTCTGTCCTGTTTGTTCTGCTATCACATGCAGTGTGCGCTCAATCCAGCCTGCATCCATAATGAACATGAGTGAGTCATCATCATTCAAATTCACATTTGCACCATCAATTACCATAAAGCCTTCAGCCCCGTCAGGGGTTGCTAAGGTGTGGATGGAACCCGCAGGTTCGAATAAATAGCTGCCCGCAGTTTGAACATCTTCTGGATATTCGACATAATGCCAAGAACCTGCTGTGGTGTAAAAATGTACAACACCTGTATGGAAATGGCGCGGTAGCACTGTACCTGCATCAAAGCGTGCATAAATCACCCATTTACCATTATCAGGATCTAAAAAGCACGGTGTTACGTGTACACCTGGTAAAGCATTTTTTATTTCGCCATCTTTAATGTTCATTGTTAATAAGCGATCTTGATGTTTGATTGACTGTGCAATGCTCATGACAAACTCCATGTATGTCTTCAATTTTAAAAAACAGGTATCAATTTCTTGAAATATAGATACCTGTGATTTCCACTTTTTGAGCATAACAATCTTGTAGAGGATGCAAACCATTCGAAAGAATGGATTTTCTATGCTTTAGCTAAACTCTAAAAGAATGGTTTAAGGTATGGGGGATCATGATTTTGGCTCAATATCACCTTATTCCATCAAACAGGCCAGACTAATTTATCAGTGTATTTGGTGTAGAATCGACTTAAGATGACCACTCCATGACAGTGTTGTGTTTTATGCAAAATTCAGGGAAATGAAGGTTGCTGCAACAATGTAATCAGAAAGATTGGATGAATAAAAAATGCAAGTGTTAAAGACCAAACTCAGTCGCCCAAGCATGGCAAGTGACCGAGCCATGCAACGCCCTCAACTGCTCAGTCAGATGGTGAATTATTGTCAGTCTTCCTTGGTTTTTATACATGCTGCAGCTGGGTATGGAAAAACGACACTCATGTACCAACTGAGTGAAAGGCTTGCTGCAAATGGAAAAAGAGTGGGTTGGTTAACTTTAGATAGTGATGATAATGACCCCATTCGTTTATATCAGTATTTACAATTGGCACTACTTCCCAGAGAGCAGTTAGTCGCCATTGCACATGGTCAAATACATAAGCAACATATTATTGAACTCGCCCAACAAGTCGCTTTAATAGAGATTGATACCGTTTTATTTATTGATGAACTCGATGTTTTAGACAACCAAGAAAGCTTAAATATCCTGTGGTGGTTATATCAATATTTACCTCAAAATGCCCATTTGGTGATTGCTTCAAGGGTTAAACCAAACTGGAGTTTTGTCAAAGAGTATCTCTTAGGACGCTTAAAATGGGTAACGGAAGAGCATTTAAGTATCAAGTCACAAGAAAGCCCTGAGTTAATTCACTTTTTACAACAACAAAATTTCGATCATGTAAGTTTAAGCCCTGAATTGGCTGAACAACTGATCCATAAAACAGAGGGGTGGTTTACAGGTATTCAGCTTACCAATTTATATTTGAAGGAAAATCAAGATATTCATGGGTTTATTCAAAATTTAAATGGTGCGCATCATCAGATTGTTAATTATTTGAGTGAGCAAGTTTTTTTACAGCAGGATGCTGAGATTCAACAATTTTTATTGCAAATTAGTGTCTTGAGAAAACTGAATGTGGCGTTGGTGATTGCACTTACAGCGAACAATACTGCACAGCAAATGCTAGATGCTATCAGTCAAAAGAGTCTGTTTATACAAGCTTTAGATGATCAAAGAATGTGGTATCGCATACATCATTTATTTCGAGATTTTCTACAAGCGAAGTTTAAACTTTTACAACCCGACTGCTATAAACAAATGCATTGTAAAGCAGCAGAATGGTTTAAGCAGCAACGTTATTTGATGGACGCGATCTATCATGCTCAGCAGGCAGAAGATCAACAACTGATTCTGTCTTTGCTCAATTCAGTTTGTCGTGAATTAATTTTAGAAGGGCGACATTATACTTTTTTGGAGTTAGTCAAACAGTTACCAGATGCTATTTTGCTGCAAAATCCTAAGTTACTCTATGACATTATTTGGTCTCTGGTGCTGACTCATCAAGCGACTTTAGCCAATCATTATCTACAGCTTTGGCATAGTGTTGATCAGCATGAGGCTTTGTTACAACATGAAGACCAATTGGGTTTAGCGCCTTTAATTGCCGTCTTGGAAGATAAGTTGGAACTCGCTTATACACAAGCACAGCAAAACTTGGCACAACTGGCAAGCACAGCCTATTTTTCTCGTGCTCCGCTTATTGGGATTGGGGCGCTCTATCAGATTTGTTCAGGACATATGACTGAAGGGCGGAAGCTACTCTTACAGACGCGTATTCTCTATTTGCAAGGCCATAACTTATATGGTTTAGCGATGGTCGATTGTGTTGATGCTTTATGTGACTATTTGCTTGGAGATTTAACACTTGCAGCAGAGAAATTTAGTCAAATTGGGCAAAGTGACGAATACCGTAATCTAGGCTTAGATGCGGATAATAAAGCGGCCATTATGAATATTCTGAGTAGTTTTAAAGCCGATCTATATTATGAAATGAATCGAATATCGCAGGTTGAAGATGCATTAATTGATTTCAATGGCGGTGACCATTTGGCCATGCCTGATATGGTTATGGTCGGCTATATTCTACAGATGCGTTTAGCGACTTTGCGCCAAGATCAGGCCGCAATACAGCTGTGTTCAAATCAAGCCCATACCCGTAGTAGTCAATGGTCACTTCCACGACTTGCACATACGGTGCAACTTTATGTGCAACAACAGTTAAACCCTTATTCAGGCTTGGCTGACGTTGGACAAGGCACCTTTAAACCTTTTCTAAATTTTACTCATTTGCTACGTGGGGACGATTTAATTCCTATTCGCACGCAAATTTTTACAGGCCAAGTACAGCCGGCTGTAGAGTATCTTAGTCAACAGTTAGACTTTTTTAAGATTTATCCTATACGGCAGGCACGAGTTCAAGTTTTACTGGCATTAGCACTATATCAGTTGAAACAGGCTGAACAGGCTTTAGACCATTTACAACAAGCGCTTGAGCGACTCATGCCCACACACACTGTGCGCGTCATTTTAGATGAGCATCCGTTCATTTGGGATATGTTAGCTGATTTAAGTCAGCATCTAGCTCGACAGCAACAAAAACATCTGACCACGCTTATAGCGTATATCCAGCACTTACAAAAGTTGCATCAAACTGAAACCAGTGGGGGTGTTTCGTTAAATAGCACGAAGGTTGAACCTTTATCGAAGCGTGAAATACAAATTCTGGAAAAATTAAGTCAGGGCTGTACCGATGCAGAAATATCCGAGTCGATTTTTTTATCCATCAATACGGTGAAGTGGCATTTGCGTAAAATCTATAACAAGCTACAGGTACGATCAAGAATGGAAGCAGTGAATGAAGCCAAAAAACAGGGTTTAATTGAATAATTTGAGATCGCATCAGTTTTGTAGGTGGTGTTATTTGACAAGATCTTCAACAGCTTTTTGAAAGGACATATCACAAAGTATTCAGGGCAAGACTTAGCTCTTACCCTGAAATTTTGATTAGAGTGTTTCGGGTGTTCCAAACAGCTCAGTGAAAGCGTGGTCAGGTCGTGGTTGTTTCATAAAACTTTCACCGACCAAGAAAGCATGGATGTCATGCTCTTGCATCATCGCAACATCCGCAGGTGTTGCAATACCGCTTTCAGTGACCAGTAAACGTGAGGGTTCAAGCAGTTTTTTCAAACGAATCGAGGTGTTTAGGTCGACATCAAAGGTTTTTAAATTGCGGTTATTGACACCTAACAAACAACGTTCAGAGAGGCGTAGTGCACGTTCAAGCTCTGCTTCATCATGTACTTCAACCAACACATCCAAATTCTGCTCAAAAGCTGTTTTGGACATTTCTTCGAGTTGTTGATCAGATAAACACGCCACAATCAGAAGAATACAGTCAGCATGTAAAGCACGTGCTTCAATCACCCCATAAGGGTCAATTAGAAAGTCTTTACGCAATGCTGGTAGGCCACAGTGAGAACGTGCAATTTGGATATTTTCATCGGCGCCTTGGAAGAAGTCGGCATCAGTAAGCACAGACAAACAGGCTGCGCCTGCTGCTTCATACTGTTGCGCAATTTCAGCAGGATCGAAGTTTTCACGAATGATCCCTTTAGACGGAGATGCTTTTTTAATTTCAGCAATCACACCAGGTTTTTTACTCAGTAAAGACTGAGCAAAACCACGCACTGGCGTTGCCTCAAGTGCCCATTCTTCAACATCTTTATAGCTACGTTGTTTGAGGCGTGCAGCAAACTCTTCCTGCTTACGATCTACAATTTTGCCTAAAATCGTATTTGCGATATCTACCATGACAAAATCCTGTCTATCAAGCGTCGTATTGTTTAAGAGTTTTAGTGAATTCGGCAAGGATGCTCATTTTTTCTAAAGCCTGACCACCATAGATAATGTCATGTGCCAAAGCCACACCTTGCTTATAGCTGGTGCAAAGTCCTGAGACATACAGACCAGCACCTGCGTTTAAAGCAATCATATTGGCTGCTTTTTCACCTTTTTCAGATTTCTTTTTGCCTAAAGCATCTTTAATCAAAGTCAGGCTTTCCGCAGAGTCTTGGATCATCAAACCGGTTAAGGTTTGCGATTCGATACCAACATCTTCAGGTTGGATTTCCCACTCGACCACCTCACCATGTTTTAGTTCAGCCACATAGGTACTTGATGCAAGGCTAATTTCATCCAAACCATCTTTAGAATGAACCACCATGACATGTTCTGCACCCAGTTGTTTCATGACTTCTGCAATTGGACGGCACAATTCAGTCGAAAAGACGCCAATCACTAGACGTTTTACCCCAGCCGGATTCGTAAGCGGGCCGAGTAAATTGAAAATACTGCGGATGCCTAACTCACGACGTGGGCCGACTGCATATTTCATGGCCTTATGATGATTTGGTGCAAACAAGAAACCAACGCCCATTTCACGAATACAACGTTCAGTTTGTTGCATGTTTAAGTCAAGCTGGATGCCTGCTTGTTCTAACAAGTCAGATGAACCTGATTTGGTTGAAACACCACGGTTACCATGTTTAGCAATGGTTGCACCTGCTGCTGCAATCACAAAAGCCGATGCGGTCGAGACGTTAAATAAATTCTGACCGTCGCCACCTGTACCTACAATATCGACTAAATAAGGCACATCACTGACATCAATTTTGATGGCAAACTCGCGCATGACACGAGCTGCGGCGGTAATTTCATCAATACTTTCGCCTTTTAAGCGTAAACCCATCATCAGTGCACCAATTTGGGCATCTGTTGCTTCACCATTCATGATGGTACGCATGACCTCTTCCATTTGCGGTTGGGTCAATTCAATATTTTTGGTGATGTTATTTAAAGCCTGTTGAATATTCATTTTTCACTGCACTCATTTATGCATAAATTTCTAAAAAGTTCTTAAAGATTTGATGGCCATGCTGACTCAAGATAGATTCAGGGTGAAACTGAACGCCTTCAACGGCAAGCGTCTTATGTTTTACACCCATGATTTCTTCAATGGAACCATCTGTTTCATTGGTCCAGCAGGTCACTTCTAAGCATTCAGGCAAAGTTGCTTGATCAATCACCAGTGAGTGATAGCGCGTCGCTGAAAATGGAGATGGCAGGTTGCTAAAAATGCCTTTATTGGAGTGATGCATATCAGACAAACGACCATGCATTACTTTTTTGGCACGAATGATATCGCCGCCAAAAGCTTGACCAATTGCTTGATGTCCTAAGCACACACCTAATAATGGAATTTTTCCAGCAAAGTGCTGAATAGCTGGAATGGAAATTCCTGCTTCTGATGGTGAACATGGGCCAGGACCAATCACCAGATACTTAGGTTGCCATCGCTCAATATCTTCTAATGTCACGGCATCATTACGCACTACTTTTACTTCTTGATTTAACTCGCCAAAATACTGGACGATGTTGTATGTAAAAGAGTCATAGTTGTCGATCATGAGAAGCATTTTGAGCATAACCTCTTGAAATTTATTATAGTAATTAACATTGCTAAATAGTGTTTCTCACAATGTTACTCACTTTGCATAAAGTTATTAATAAGTGAAGGCCTGAAAAAAGCCGCTTATTAGGCGGCTACTGTATCAGATTCTGATGTATTTGTAACAACTGACTGAACATAAGAAAGAAGCCAGTAGCTCTTTCGGCCATCCTTACATGGCTTATTATACCGACCCTCTCGAATACGTGAATCTAGTGTTTCAGGTTCAATATTTAGCATGTGAGCAAACTCTTGTCGCCCAATGCACCTTTCAATTAAATTTTGCTTTAAGAGTTGTTCAACAGCATTAGTCATGCGCTCTAGAACTGCAGAATCAACTTTATCTGCGTGTTGTGGGAACTGTGTGATTAATTGAACTACATAAAAGATTTAATTTAAATTATTCAGATATTTAATGTATATTATTGACGCTTAATTTAAGAAACAAAGAAGAAAATAAACGATGAAATTACGAATAGTAACTAGCTCTATTTTATTATGTATTTGCAGTGGGTTTACTCAAGCGGGGAGTGCATCACAAGCTATGGCATCTCTGCCACACTATCAACAGGGAAACACTGGTAGTTCAACCAGCAAAGTAGATGATAAATACGCTTATACTAAAGAGCTAAGAATCATTACACGCGGTACAAGAGCTAAAACTTCTACAGCTCAAGTAGCTAAACTACTTTTATTGGGTAGTAATACGGCAATTTATAAAGACGAGCTGGTTGGGAATGTGATTGAAGATATTCAAGACAGATCTAAACTTCAAAACCCACAAGAAGATATTAATAAAAATCTAAAGGACTATGTGGCTTCGGGAGCATATAAAAATATTCAAAAAACTGAAGTAAATAGCATTAACAGTATTGCTGTCGTGGCAGCTCGCCCATACTGGTCATTGGTTTACGACTCAAGCGATAAGAATATAGAAAACGGCTATAGTTTGAATTTTGGAGTGATTACAAAAGCATTTGCTCCTTATAGTGCAGATAATTTCACAGTGAATTTTGACGTGAATAACAAATCGTGCAGCTATAATAGCGGACCGCAATCATTAGAGGCGTGGAAAGAAAATGATTATGCACTTGTTAAAGTACATCGCGACAAAGCAATTGAATCTTGTACCAAGAAATATATTGAAGATATAAATACGGCTATACATAAGGCTGAAATCTAAAGTGATTTAAGTAAAAGAGATCGGCAATCGCCGGTCTTTTTTGGCTATCTTGTTATACGTAGCTATACAAAGGGGTATTTATGGTAGCACTTAATGATCCTGTAAAAATGTTTATAATTCAGTATTTTGTATACTTTGAAACTCCCTCAACAAGTAGTAGAAGCTGTAAAGCAAGAATATAAGATTGAAATCACACGCCAACAGGTAGCACTTTATGACCCAACCAAGGTTGCAGGTCGAAATCTCAGTAAGAAATTAAAAGACTTGTTTACCCGCACACGCAAAGACTTCCGAGCAAATATCGAAGACATTGCGATAGCTAACAAGGCATTTCGCCTTAAAGAGCTACAAGGTATGTACGATGATTCAGGAAAAAACAAACGGCTTAAACAGAATTTACTGAAACAAGCCTTCCAAGAAACGGATGGCCGTGTAACAAAGCAAGAGATCACGGGCAAAGATGGCAAGCCAATCGAGACTTTAAATTCCAATGTTTCAACTGAGAGCTACAAGAAAAATTTGAATGGCTATTTTGGCTTTAGGTATAGACAAAAATATTTAAAAAACTGAAGTCAATAGTATGAACAGAATAGAAATCGAGGTGACTTGCGCATACTGGTCATTGGTCTATAACGTTAGCGATAAAACCGTAGATGATGGCTACAGTATGAATTTGGGGGTACTTAAAAAAGTATTTGCGTCCCATAGTGCAGATAAGTTTACTGCGAGTTTCAACCTGAATAACAAAGGGTATTTATAGCAGTGAAGTACAACCACTGGCGACATGGAAAGAAAATGATTATGTGCTGGTCAAAGTTCATCGCGATAAAGCCAAAGAGGCCTGTACTCAAAAATATATATTGAAGAAATAGATGCTGCTCTACTCAAAGCTTAAATTTCATTTTATATCGGTCAAATACTTGGCTAAATGTCGGTCTTTTTATTGATGTTGTTGTATCTCACTATGCAAAGCGAGCTTAATGGTAGGGCGAAAGTGCTTATGAAATTTTGTATAATTCAGTCTATTGTCTGCTTTGTGATTGCTTTCATTATAGTCTTGGGGCAAACAGCAACTGGACTTGATTTTATGTGTGATTTCGGTGTGTGAATGGCGATAAAGTCGAGTGAAGGTGTAAGAACAGTTCAACCACCAGTAAAATGTCACCAAAACAGAGCATATTTTTTTGAATAGACTGAACTATTCGGCTTGTAGCTACTTGTGTATTATGCTTTGTTGTTTTTTTATTTTATATAAAAACATATACTTGTAATCAATATGCAAGTTTTTTTAGATAATCTTCATTTGGAAATATGTGCAATATATAGAAATAAAGATCAAAATAATGGACGATATACTCGCATATTTTAGAAAAAATGAGTAAAAAAAGCACAGAAAATACAAAAACGCACCATTATGAATCATGCTGAAAATCTTTTAGATTAAATATCATGAAGCATGCGTGAATATGGTGCATTTAGTTTTTAGCTCAGTATAATAGAGTAAAAGCAAATGCTTCAAAACGGTTATTCTAATAAGGAATTCAACATTTTAGCTAAGCTTTTTAAAGTTGGTACGGTAATTGCTTTAAAAGAACCAACTACTAACACGCACTGAAGAGTGCAACAAAAAATCATCGGAGTAAAATGAGCATGGCGAATAAGGTCCTACAACTCATCCAAGAAAGTGGTGCAAAATGGGTCGATTTCCGTTTTACGGATACGAAGGGTAAAGAGCAACACGTAACTTACCCAGCAGATACTATCGATGAAGATACTTTTGAAGACGGTAAAATGTTTGATGGTTCTTCAATTGCGGGTTGGAAAGGCATTGAAGCATCAGACATGATCTTACGCCCAGATGCTGCAACTGGTTTTATTGACCCATTCTTCGCTGAGCCAACAGTAGTTGTTACTTGTGATGTTATCGAACCATCAACTGGTCAAGGTTATGACCGTGATCCACGTTCGATTGCTCGCCGTGCTGAAGAATACCTAAAATCGACAGGTATTGGTGATACTGCATTCTTTGGTCCTGAACCAGAATTCTTCGTATTTGACGAAGTGAAGTGGGAAGTTGATATGTCTGGCGCACGCCATACATTGATCGCGGAAGAAGCTGCTTGGTCTACAGGTAAGGATTACGAATCAGGTAACTCTGGTCACCGTCCACGTGTGAAAGGTGGTTATTTCCCAGTTCCTCCAGTTGACTCTTCACATGACATGCGTGCTGATATGTGTGCGCGTATTGAAGACATCATGGGCCCAGGTCGTGTAGAAGTACATCACCACGAAGTTGCATCTTGCCAGTTAGAAATTGGTGTAAGCTTCAATACAATGGTTCGTAAAGCAGACGAAGTACAACAGTTCAAATATGCTGTTTGGAATGTTGCACACCAATATGCAAAAACCGCAACTTTCATGCCTAAACCAATGGTGGGTGATAACGGTTCTGGTATGCACGTTCACATGTCTATCTCTAAAGATGGCAAGAACTTGTTTGCTGGTGATGAATATGCTGGTCTTTCTGAGATGGCGCTTTACTTCATCGGTGGTGTAATCAAGCATGCTCGCGCATTGAACGCAATTACTAACCCTTCTACTAACTCGTACAAGCGTTTAGTTCCACACTTCGAAGCACCAATTATGCTTGCTTACTCAGCACGTAACCGTTCTGCTTCTATCCGTATTCCTTACGTTTCTAGCCCGAAAGGCAAACGTATTGAAGCTCGTTTCCCAGATCCAATGATGAACCCGTACTTAGGTTTCGCAGCATTATTGATGGCGGGTATCGACGGTATCCAAAACAAGATTCACCCAGGTGAAGCTGCTGACAAGAACTTATATGATCTTCCTCCAGAAGAAGAAGCAAAAATCCCTACAGTTGCGCACAGCCTAGATATGGCTCTTGAAGCGCTTCAAGCGGATCATGAATTCTTACTGAAAGGTGGTGTATTCACTAAAGAAATGCTTGATGCATATATCGAACTTAAAACTGAAGAAGTGCGTCGCTTGAATACGACAACTCACCCAGTTGAATTTGATATGTACTACAGCTTGTAATTCTGAACTGAATTTCACTGTAAAAAACCCGCGCTAGTCGCGGGTTTTTTTGTATCATCTGTTTAACTTGAAAAAAAGTGATGAGAGTGATGGCACAACGTAAGAAGCACACCAGTTTTTATCCTTGGGTTGACCCTAAGAATCATGACAAAGGGTTTAAGCTAAATTTTTCGATGGTGACGTATATCGAAGTTGGTCGTACCTCTGAAGGTTATAAGCAGGCAGAGTTTGTTGCATTGAAAAGCCCTGAGTTGGCATTGGATTATGATTATCCTCAAAGTTTTTATTTGAGTGCTGAAGGTTTTATTTTAGTGAAAACACCACAAGGTGCATTTGAAACCATTGCAAAGACAGATAATTGTTAGTGGCTGATCTTAGAATAGCATCAAAGGCATTTTCATAACTCAATAAGCGTGAAGTGCGCAGTAAAATCAATGGTACAGGTAGGCTTATGCAGCAGATTCCAACGGAACTAAAAACATGGTTATATGCTTCGGGTTCACTTACGCAACAACTAACGGATTTGGCAGATGGAGCGTTTAGGGTTCAACCCACCAAAGAGCATTTTCAGCGTCTTCAATTTATTGATGCTAAATGGATGGATATGCCGTATCAGCATATTTCATGGGTGCGAGAAAGTTTTTTATATGGCAGTGACGCAGAGCCTTGGGTTAAAGCTAAAAGTATTTTTCCGATTTTAAGTTTACGAGGTCGTGCTCGACTATTTAAACATATTGGAAAAAAACCTATAGGTTGGTTTTTATTTCAGCGTACCAATCCAGCATGTGAACGCCGTGTTATTTGGTTGGATGATGGCTGGACAAGACAGAGCTGTTATACTTGGCACGGCTGTAAGTTTATTGTTCAAGAAACGTTTTTAGCGAGCTTTGAACAGTTCTTGCAGAAGCAAAATTCAGCAAGTGAAGGACAGTCATGACCGCTGCACATCAGATTACTTGGCGTGAACGTTTAGAAGCCTATTATTATTTATGTCGTTTTGACAAGCCAATTGGTACGGAGTTGGTATTTTGGCCCACCATGTGGGCATTATGGATTGCTAACCGAGGTATGCCGACTCTAAACATCTTAATTCCGATGATTTTAGGCACAATTTTTATGCGTGCAGCAGGCTGTGCCATCAATGATTTTGCTGACCGTAAAGTTGATGCACATGTAGAACGCACCAAGACACGTCCATTAGCAACAGGGATTATTAGCGCTAAAGAAGCAATTTATGTGTTTTTAGCTTTGGTTTTCGCTAGTGCTTGTATGCTGTTGTTTTTACCAATTGAAACGTTCTATTGCTCCTTTGGCGCGTTGTTCCTTGCCTTTATTTATCCTTTTATGAAGCGCTATACCCATTTGCCACAGGTGTTTTTGGGTGCGGCATTTTCATGGTCAATTCCTATGGCCTATACCGCTGTTGGAGAGCCTTTAGGCCTTACATGTTGGTTGTTGTATTTTGGCAATCTTGCTTGGACAGTTGCTTACGATACTCAGTATGCAATCACTGACCGTGAATATGATTTAAAAATTGGCGTGAAATCAACAGCCATCCTATTTGGTCGTTTTGATATTCAAATTATTGCGCTATTACAAGTTGCGAGTGTTGTCTTAATTGGGACGGCACTTTACTTAGAAAGTTTATTGATACCGTTTGGTTTAATAGCATTATTTATGGTTATGCTGGATTTTCTTTACCAATGGACTAAAACCAGAGACAAAAATCCACAGCGTTGTTTTTGGGCATTTCGTCATAATCGTTGGGTAGGTTTGATTATTTTTGTTGGAATCTTTTTAGAATTAAATATTTAAAATAAACTTTTGTTCAAAAAGCATCCTATACAGGGTGCTTTTTTTATGCCTTAATAAAATGGCATGTAGTTTCATGCTTAAAAAACAATGATCAAAAAAGGATATTTTATGAAACATTCGAAAATAGCTTTAGCCCTGACAGTTGCTGTTTCAACACTGTCTTTAACCGCTTGTAATGATGATGACAATTCGTCTAGTTCACATCAACAATCAAGCTATGTGTCTGAAGGGAACTATGCTTTAGATACCGTGGAAAATAGTTCATCTATTAAAGTCATGACTTATAACCTGACGAATGTGCAGGGGAAGACAGCGACCGCAACGGCAATGGTTTTATTTCCACAGGTAACTCAACCTAAAGATGGTTATCGTGTGGTGGTCTGGGAGCATGGAACGGTTGGAGGTGCAGATGATTGTGCCCCAAGTAAAAACGTCATTCATCCTCGCTTCAAAATTTTAGCAAATAGCTTATTGGCTGCAGGTTATGTCATTGTTGCCCCTGATTATGAGGGGTTGGGTACACCAGGTGTACATCCTTATTTGAACTTATCTAGTCAGGCTAATTCCGCAATTGCAGCGGTAAAAGCGGCAAAAGAGCATTACGGTAAGCAGTTAAATGGCGCTTGGATGTCGATTGGTCAATCACAAGGTGGGCATGCTTCTTTGGGTACAGCAGAATTTGCCAATACAGATACAACTTATAAGGGGGCAGTAGCAGGTGCACCTGCATCTAGTCTAGGGCAAATTATTCAAATTTATCTTGATCCACAGTTTAATCTGGATACGAATGGCGTGCCCAAAGCACATGGTCTTAATAGGTTAGATGAGCAATTACAACAGGTTCGTTATGCAGTTGCAAACAAGATCATTACAGCAGAACAAGGACAAGCGACAATTGATCAAATTGCAGATGGTTATGCTGAACTTTTGGCTTATGCAGCACTGGCAAGCTCAGGTATTAAAGCGTATCAACCTGATTATGATTTAAAAAATATCTTTACCGCTGATGCTGCTGATATTGCAGAAAGTGCGTATGGTCGTAATGGTGATGATGGTGCCTGTTTGAGTTATCCAGAACCGAATAGTGCCAATGGATTACAAGAACAATTTAAAGCTGGCGTTGTAGAGTTTTTGGCAGATCCAACCCATTGGACTTCACAGTATGGTATTGATTTAAATAAAATGAAATCAGATCCAGTGGTTCAGAAATTCTTGGTTGATAATCAGCCTGCAACTAATGCGACTGCTGCGAAAGTGATTAAAACTCCTGTATTTATTATTCAAGGTGCAAATGATCAAGCCGTACTGCCTGTGGTAACACAAGCCTTATATGCAAACATGAAAGCGAACGCGACCAGCTACTTCCCACAACAGGCTTATGCTGATGGTTATAAATTAACGATTGTACCGAATGCGAGTCACACCCAAGCTATTGTTTGTCAAAATGCAAATGCGGTTGATTTTATACAGACTTATATGTCTGCGGGGACAGGTATAGTGTTAACTGATGCAGAAAAAGATGCGAGTAGCAACCAACATTGCACAGGTATCGTGCCATCATAGTATAGATGGAATGATTTGATTGTAGAAAGAGCCTCATGATTAAGGCTCTTTTTGTTATAGTGTTGGCCCATTGAAATTTTAATATGTGAAAAATAGGCTTATTATGGTGAAATCAGCAAATAAATTAAGCCCAAAAGTCATACTGGTGGCAAGTCTAGGAATTGTGATCCCGCTTTTTATTTTGACGATGGCCTATGTAGCAGTAAAAAGTGATGCGAAAAACCAGGCTGAATATCAACGGATTAAAGAGAAGCAGCAGCAACTCATTCAAGAAAAAATGGCGGCTGAAAAGCGATTAGCAGAACAAAAGGCGAGTGGAGCAGTAGAGCGCTAGCCTATGCGCTTTTTGCAGAAGCATAATAATCCAGTTGTTTGTGTAATTGTCGTATGCTGGGAATTTCAGTAAAACGTAGAACCATATAACCTGCTTCATTCAACATCGCATCACGCTCTGCATCTTCTTGTTCTTTGCCTAGGTGGGAAGGGTCATCCAACTCAATAATGACCACCACATCCAATTGCTCATTCAATAAAACAAAATCGGTAACTTTACGGTTAAATTTGGCCCGTATTTTATAGTGATCACTGGTAATCAACGAACTAAATGAAACTTGAGCGAGAATATGATAGCGCGGAAAGGCTTCTTTTAAGCGAATAAACATTTTACGTTCAAACGGCGTAATGACGTGTTTGGCATAAAATTTTTGCTTAGAGCGAAACAGGTCAGGGTAGACCATCATCACTAAGATAATAGTGGCGAAGCAGCCGATGATAAAAAAGATGATTTGACTCAGATTGAACACAATATTTTCTATCGCAAAGAAAAAACCCACTCGAATGGAGTGGGTTTTTAGAATTTTGGCTCTCCAACCTGGGCTCGAACCAGGGACCTGCGGATTAACAGTCCGTCGCTCTACCGACTGAGCTATTGGAGAATCTGCACGCATTCTATGTGCCAAAGCACGCAGGGTCAAGTCTTTGCGCTGATATTTTTATGAAATTTACGTTAAATGATTTAAAAATAAACGCTTTAGCTTTTATCGAAGCTGTGCTGAATACTATATCTTTAGCGTCATCAACTTAGCTTAATATTTAATGGTATTGGTCAGTTCTATGAAAACATGGATTGAGAAGGAGTAGATATGGGTTTCTTGATTGCACACTGATGATATAAAAGAAAAAAGCCCAAGGCATTGTGCTTGGGCTTTTTAAAATTTGGCTCTCCAACCTGGGCTCGAACCAGGGACCTGCGGATTAACAGTCCGTCGCTCTACCGACTGAGCTATTGGAGAATCTGAAATGCAGTATAGAGAAATTTTT
>NZ_BKFU01000028.1:0-39394 GCF_008980265.1 Acinetobacter sp. TUM15064
ATATTGCTAAAATGAGAGCTAGAAATATTTTGTAGCGAATAGAAATGTAATGATTTTTTTCAAAGCTGGGATGTTTTGAAAAAGTAGGATCATTCTGTCTTTGTGATGATCATTTGCGTTTAGCATCGTGTGAGTTGAAATTATTTCTGTGGAAATTTTGACAGATTAAAAGCTCATGGTAACAGCGCCAACTGAGCGTTGAATTCAAGAGAAAATCTCTAGACATTATCGGAGTGTTTAGGCTTGTCTGACGAGAGCCTCTGGTATGAAGTAGAGACTGCACTCGTCAGCAGTCTCTCTAGGGGGGCGATTTAAAAATGGTCTTTCAGATCGCGCAGTCGCTTAAACTCTTCAACGTTTTCTGTACGTAAAAAAGGATTGGTTTCAAGTTCGATTTCAATACTGCTCGGGAGCGTACATTGACCCAAATAGCGCATGGTTTCTACATGATCTAAACGCTCTTGAATGGCAATATTGTCTGGTTCGACATGGTTGGCAAATTTCGCGTTAGAGAGCGTGTATTCGTGCGTACAATAGACTTTGGTGTCGGCTGGCAAAGCTGCTAAACGATTGAGTGAATGGTACATCTGCTCATGTGTGCCCTCAAACACTCGCCCACAGCCCATAGCAAACAGGGTGTCACCGCAAAATAGAGTTTGGATGGATTCGATAAAGTACACAATATGGCCCAGTGTATGACCAGGAACGGCTAAAACATCGACATGTAAATCATGAAATGCAAAGTAGTCATCATCCATCAATGCATGGGTGATAAAAGGAATTTTTGATAATTCCTCCCGTGGTCCATACACAGGAATATTTCGACTTGCGATCAGGTCAGCGACACCGCCAATATGGTCTTTATGCCAATGAGTCAGCCAAATTTGAGCAATGCTTAAACCATGTTTAGTGCAATATTCTTCAACTAATCCCGCTTCTGTTGGGTCAATTACTGTGACTTGTTTTGATGTGGTGTGTTCTAGCAACCAAATGTAGTTTTGGAGCTGATTTTTCACATCAATCATATGAACTTGATAAGTCATCTTTTTTCTTCAATGTGTTACATGTATTCATTCTACTGTAGCGGGTACAGACACTGAATTCTAGTCATGAATCATGTAAGACGTAAAAGGATAGGTATTTATTGTTTTATGCTTTCTCTTTCTTGTCATATTGTACTGTTATCTTGGACATAAAAAACCACGCTAAAAAGCGTGGTTTTTTATGTGTTCAATCTAATTTAGATTAGATTTTACCTACTAGGTCGATTGAAGGAGCAAGAGTTGCTTCGCCTTCTTTCCATTTAGCTGGGCAAACTTCACCTGGGTGAGCGTGAACGTATTGAGCTGCTTTAACTTTACGAAGTAATTCTTGAGCATCACGACCAATACCACCAGCGTTGATTTCAACGATTTGGATTTTGCCTTCTGGATCAATGACAAAAGTACCGCGGTCTGCAAGACCAGCAGCTTCGATTAGAACGTCAAAGTTTTTAGAAAGAGTCCAAGTTGGGTCGCCGATTAATGGGTATTGGATTTTACCAATAACTTCAGAAGTGTCGTGCCAAGCTTTATGAGTGAAGTGAGTGTCAGTAGAAACACCGTAAATTTCCACGCCTAATTTTTGGAATTCAGCGTAGTTGTCAGCAAGGTCACCAAGTTCAGTTGGGCAAACGAAAGTGAAGTCAGCTGGGTAGAAGAATACTACAGACCATTTGCCTTTAAGATCTGCTTCAGTTACGTCAACAAATTGACCGTTGTGATATGCAGTAGCTGCGAATGGTTTTACTTCAGTATTAATTAAGCTCATCATTGTCTCCATGATTGGGGTTTGTATTTAATGCTCTATAGGGTATCGAAATTTTTGTTATTGCTGAAACAGTATTTTTACATTACAAGAATCGGAAAAACCGAATCTTACTCCAGACTATCTCAGCGAATCTGATCATTCTGTTCATTTAGCATGATAAATATGATGACTAAATGACAAAATCATCTATTCCGCAACTCGTCTACAGACATGATGTCCTTAGGCTTAAAATTCAAGGGGATATTTGAAAAAAGTTAAAATTAAAAAAATTAGGCTGTACTTTCGCTTCGTTGTATTACCACGTAAACTAAGCGATTGATGTTTTTGATGTAGGTATTTTTTCTGTGCAGCGTCCTTTAAATATAGAGCAATTGGTGATGGTCAAAGACCGTCATCGTTTAAACCGACTCAAAAAAGGAAAAGATGCCAACGAAAAGCAATATCAAGCATTATTTGAACAGTCACATTTAAAAGTTTTAGAGCGTATTCAACGCATACCAAATATTAAACTCAACCAAGACCTGCCTGTTACACAATATGCGGATAAGTTAATTGATGCCATTCAAGCGCATCAAGTGATTATCGTTGCAGGGGAGACGGGTTCGGGTAAAACGACGCAGCTACCGCAAATTGCGATGTTGGCGGGTCGTGGTTTAACGGGTCTGATTGGTCATACACAGCCACGTCGTTTGGCCGCACGTAGTGTTTCCCAGCGTATTGCGGAAGAAGTTGGTGAAAAACTTGGCGAGTCGATTTCCTTTAAAGTTCGTTTCAATGAACAAGGATCGCAGGACTCTATTGTCCGTTTAATGACTGATGGTATTTTGCTGGCAGAGCTGGCCAATGACCGTTATCTCAATAAATACGACACCATTATTATTGATGAAGCACATGAGCGTTCGCTCAATATTGACTTTATCATGGGTTATCTCAAACAGCTCTTGCCCCGCCGTAAAGATTTAAAAGTCATCATCACTTCGGCAACTTTAGATGTAAACCGTTTTAGTCAGTACTTTAACAACGCACCTATTTTTGAAGTAGAAGGTCGTAGTTTTCCAGTTGAACTGCGCTATCGTCCTGTCTCTGAAATGAGTATTGTCGGTAGTGATGATGATGAATTTGATGACTTTGAAGAAAATTTGCCGCGTGCCGTAGTGCAAGCTGTAGAGGAATGTTTTCGGGATGCACAAGAAAAAGGTCATCCTGAATATGCTGATACTTTAATTTTTGCCAGTACCGAACAAGAGATTCGTGAGCTACAAGAAACTTTGCAAAAGCATGGGCCGCGGCATACAGAAATTTTACCCTTATATGCGCGCTTGGCCTTGGCTGAGCAACAAAAAATCTTTAATCCATCGGGTGGCGGGCGACGCATTATTATCGCCACCAACGTTGCAGAAACAGCGCTGACTGTACCCAATATTCGTTATGTGATTGACAGTGGTTTTGCGCGTATTTCTCGCTATAACTATCGTTCACGTGTACAGCGTTTACCGATTGAAGCGGTTTCGCAAGCAGCGGCAAACCAGCGTAAAGGCCGTTGTGGTCGTATTGCCCCAGGTGTATGTATTCGTTTGTATTCTGAGGAAGATTTTCAAAGTCGCCCTGAGTTTACCGAACCTGAAATTAAGCGAACGAACTTAGCTTCAGTTATTTTACAGATGCAAAGTTTAGGGCTGGGTGCGTTAGAAGATTTTGATTTTATTGAGCCGCCAGATCATCGTTTAGTTAACGATGGTCGTAAGTTGTTGGTTGAACTTGGGGCAATGACGGAGAAAGGTAAAGCCCCTGTTTTACAAAGAGAGGTTGGGGGGGATTCATCTGAAGACAATCCCCCTCAATCCCCCTTTTCCAAAGGGGGAGGTAAAGGAGATTTAACCAAGATCGGTCAACAGATGGCCAAAATGCCAATTGACCCACGTCTGGCCCGTATGATTTTAGGCGGGGCACATTTTGGTGTGTTGAATGAGGTCTTGGTGATTGTTGCCGCTTTGGCAGTACAAGACCCACGTGAACGCCCTGCGGATAAACAAATGCAGGCAGATCAAAAACATGCGTTGTTCCGTGAAGCCGATTCTGACTTTTTGTTCTATCTTAAACTTTGGGAAGCACTGGTTGCCAACCGAGACATGAGTGAAAACAAACGTCGTACTTTTGCCCGTAATCACTTTTTAAGCTGGTTGCGTTTACGTGAGTGGAAGAAAACTCATGAGCAATTGGTTGATTTGGCAAAGGGCTTAAAGCTGTCTTTTAATGAGAAAAAAGCCAATTATGAAAATTTACACCGTGCGCTTTTAACAGGTCTACTGTCCTTTATTGCCAATAAAACCGATGAACGCAATGTGTTTATGGCGGTGCGTCAGCAAAAGGCTCGCATTTTTCCAGCATCTACCTTACATAAGACCAATACGCCTTGGGTCATGGCTTTTGAGATGGTGGAAACTTCACAGGTCTATATTCGGACACTGGCAAAAATTGAACCTGAGTGGATTTTGCTTGCGGCAGGTGATTTGCTGAAGCACCACTATTTTGAGCCGCACTGGTCGAAAAAAGCAGGCGTGGTTAATGCCTATGACCAAATTTCACTATTTGGCTTAATTATTGAACCAAAACGTCAGATCAATTATGAAAAAGTCGACCATGTTGCGGCACATGAAATTTTCCTTCGAGATGCACTGACGACAGGGCATTTGGGCATTACACCACCATTTTTAAAACACAACCTGCTTAAACTTGAAGAGGTAGAGCGGGTCGAAGATAAGCTACGCCGCCGTGATTTGGTGGTGGATGAAGAAACCATTTACCAGTTTTATGCGGCTAAAGTGCCTGAAGAGGTTGCAAGCCGTCGTAGTTTTGAAGACTGGCGCGCAACGGTTGAACCACAAAACCCACGTTATTTATTTATTGATGATGATTCGCTGTGGATGAACGACCGTCCAACCACACAGCAATTTCCCGATTTTTTACGTAATGGTGAACTGCGCCTTGCGGCCAGTTACCGTTTTGATCCAAGCCATGACGAAGATGGTGCAACGGTGAAAATCCCGTTGCAAGCCTTGCCTCAGGTGGATGAAAACTTGTGGTCGTGGGGCATACCTGGTTGGCGTCAGGATTTAATAGAGGCTTTACTCAAAGCGTTACCTAAAGATAAACGTCGTCACTTAGTGCCTATCCCAGATACAGCTGCAAAGCTAATGGTGAAAGTAGATGCCATGCATTTGCAGCAGCATATTTTTAGTTTTTTAGCCTTCCAATTACGTGGCGAACAAATCACTGAAAAAGACTTTAGTTTTGAGCGGGTTGAACAGTATTTGTTGCCATTGATTAAAGTCATTGATGACAAAGGCCGTGTGATTGAACAAGGTCGTGATTTGTCTGAGTTAAAAGCGCGCTGTCGAACGGAAACCCATAGCCCAGTCAAACAACTCAAAGGAGAGTTCCAAACTTTCCCTGAAAGTTTTGTGTTTGAAGCGTCACAAAAAGTCACGGGTGTGGTGGTGAAGCAGTATCAAGCTTTAGTCCCAACCAAAGCATTTGCAGCATTGGAACAAAAGGATGAGTCTGGTGTCGTGATTCAGACTTTTAATGATCAAGCTGAGGCAACTAAACAGCACCGCGAGGGTGTACTTCGTTTGGTACATATACAGCTGGGAGATTTGGTCCGCCAGTTGAAAAAGCAAATTTCCAAACCGTTGGCATTGGCGTATTCACCTTTGGGTGATAAGGCAAAATTGGAACAAATGCTGGTTTATGCCACACTGCAAATGTCGATCAATGAACTGCCGGTCAATGCACAAGAGTTTGAAAACTTAGTTGCAAATGTCAAAAAAACTTTTCTGACTCAGGGGCAAAAAGCACTGGCAGATGTGACAGAGATCTATATCCAATGGCAGGATATACGTCGAAAGTTGTTGGTTTTAGATGATGCGGTGTTTGGGAAAAATATTGATGATGTTGAAGATCAGCTAGATTTGATGTGCTTATCAAACTTTGTTTACGTAAAATCTTCCGATATTTGGCTTGAATTTCCTCGTTATTTGAAAGCATTGGTCTTGCGTTTGGAGCGCCTGCCCAATAACCTACAGAGGGATAATTCTGCCATTGATCAAGTTGACCCGTGGATGGAAAAATTATTTAAGTTTAAAAATGACACTCGCCTTAAAGAATTGTATTTCATGGTTGAGGAGTTTCGGATTTCTTTATTCTCTCAGCCGATGAAAACAAAGATGCCCATTTCTCCGACTCGCTTGCAAAAAGTATGGGAAAAACTTGGAATCAGTTAAACTATAGGTAATTTAAAGAAGGAGTTTTACATGGGCATCCGCATTACAGGTACGGGTCTTTATCATCCTGAAGACATCATTACCAATGAAGAGTTAGTTGAAAGTTTAAATGCTTATGTGGAACAGTATAACCTAGACAATGCTGACAAAATTGCTTCGGGCGAGTTGGAAGCCCGTCGTGGGTCAAGCGCAGAGTTCATTGAAAAAGCATCTGGTGTAAAACGTCGTTATGTGGTTGAGAAGACAGGGATCTTAGATCCGAAGCGTTTACGGCCATTGTTACATGAGCGTTCAAATGATGAACTCTCGATTCAAGCCGAATGGGGCGTGATCGCAGCGAAACAAGCGATGGAAAATGCAGGCGTAACTGCAGAAGATATTGATGTCGTGATTTTATCATGCTCAAACTTACAACGAGCTTACCCTGCTGTTGCAATTGAAATTCAAACTGCACTTGGTATTCAAGGCTATGCCTACGACATGAACGTGGCATGTTCGGCAGCAACTTTTGGCATTAAACAAGCCTATGATGCAATCAAAGCAGGCGGACGCCGTGTATTATTGGTGAATGTCGAAATCACCTCTGGTCATACCGACTACCGTTCACGTGACTGCCATTTTATCTTTGGTGATGTCGCAACGGCGTCAATCATTGAAGAAACCGATAGCAAAACTGGTTTTGAAATTGAAGACATTAACTTATTCACACAGTTTTCAAATAACATCCGCAATAACTTTGGTTTCCTAAACTTAAGTGAAGTCGATGCAGACATTGAAAATAATCGTTTCGCTCAAGACGGTCGTAAAGTGTTCAAAGAAGTTTGTCCACTGGTTGCCAAAATGATTACAGCGCAGCTTGAGAAAAACAATATTGCACCGACTGATGTGAAACGTTTCTGGTTGCACCAAGCCAATGCCAGTATGAATGAATTGATTTTAAAATTGGTTGTGGGCAAAGAACATGCTCAACCCGATTTAGTGCCAATCATTTTAGATGAGTTTGCAAATACCTCGTCAGCGGGGGTCATCATTGCGTTGCACCGCACAGCAGACCAAGTTAATGATGGTGAATATGGTATCCTGTGCTCATTTGGTGCGGGTTATTCTGTTGGTGCAGTACTGGTGAAAAAACACGTTGCATAAGGCTATATGTTACGAGTTGAGTCTGATGCGAAATGGATTAAACGGTTTAACTTCGATCTAAAGGCTAGTTCGCACTGATCTATATTGGTGCTGTGTGGTCAAATGTATCGCAAGCTGTAATGTATATGGCGGATCATTCTAAGTACGTATATTCGATTTGCCGATGTTGGTTGATTATTTTAGCAATCAATATCACGTGGCTATGGTCAGTATTGCTGATCATGGCCATTTTTATTTGCCACTTTAGTGCAGGACCATAAAAGTTTGGCGCCGTTGATCATGTGTCAGCTTATATAAAGATATCGCTACACAGCAACGATATTTGATTTGTGGTGGCCGTGAAGCATTAAAGTGCACGGAAACCAGCCCTGCCTAAGTGGTTTTGCTGGTTTGAAATAAACTCAATACTTTGCTTTTGGCATTGTGCGGTTTTTTGCTTTAGGTGCTGATTTATCATTGCACAATGATCAACTAAGTTTCTTGTAAATTTTTCAATAAATGAGCAATTTTCATCGTGTGTGTTCTATTGGCTTTGACTTCCATGACTTTATTTTCAATCCACCATAAATACTCAAAAATCTCAGTTTCACTGGATTTTTCACAGATAAAGCGAAATAAATTAGGTAAGTATTCTTCATATTCATCTTGTAGAGCTGGATTACGATAAATACATAGTGGGTCCCAGTCTTTAATCAGTATTTTATTAATCGCATGCAATAAAGATACATGGCGATTTTCCTCGGTAAACATAATTCACCTCCGTTATTCATCGGTTAGTTTGATGTTCTATGTATCAGTAGTCATCATGACTCATTTATCTATTGTTTTCATGTTTGAAAAAATAGCTTACATCGCTTTAAGTTTAAGTAAATAGCAAGGCCAGATAGACAGAAGCCAAGGAAAGATTTCCTTTAAAAAGTCGGTCAAGTTAGGTCTTAGATTTACTTCATAATATTATTTAAAATAGATGTTTTAAAATGGTGCGTAATTACAACTCGGTTTACATTTCGTAATAATTTAAAAATTAAGTTTTGGTGAAATGACACAGTTATCACTAATTCTGCGGATTTCATCATTATTTAAATCCACATCATCCCATTTTTGCATTTGCTCGGTAAGCCAAATGAAGTCTGAAACTTGTGGCAAAGCATGTTCTCTAATAAAGCCGCGAATAATACTTTGAATTAGATAATATTTTTCAACATGTACACTATCAGAACATGGGAAACGAATGATGTTGTAATCGACCAGAACTTGCCATACAGCTTCAAAATTTTCCATTTTTTTGAGTTCATCTTGGGCTTTTTCTATAGCTTGGACTAAGGCTGAAAGTGTATTTGGATTGGATATGGCCCATTCTTGCGTGACTGCCAAAACCTTATCTGCAACCCGCGGAATAATGTCTGTTCCAGTTGCAATAATTTGGCTATAACCTTGAATTTCAGCTTGAGTGTTCCATGGTTCTCCGACACAGAATCCCTCAATGAGCTGATTTGAAATGGCTTCTACCATGTAGGGTGGGGGAAGTGTACGTAGTTGAACATGTTTCGCAAAATCAGGATTGGCCAATGCCAGCCATTCACGTAAGCAATAATGATGGATAGATTGCTTAAAGACATGTGCAATAGCCAGCTGTTGTTTATGCTGCATTGCAGTATAAAATTTATGTGCAGTCACTGCTGCATCGTCATTTTTTTGAATGTTTAGTGCATAACAGAGCTTTTGGCTCAAACTGATAAATGCACTGTTATAGCTCAGAACAAGCGGTGTTTGTAGTGGAATACCGAGTTGATCCTGCGCCAGTGCAGCCGCAGGTAACATCGCAGATAGACAATGGGCTGCATCGAGAAAACCAAAAGCTAAACGGTCTCTTAAGCTTGCCCAAGAAGCTTCTTTGACTAAGCTTACATCTAAACCGACTTCTTCAAAAAAACCGCGTTGTTTTGCCCATAATAAAGCAACACAGTCTAAAAGCGGAATATAGCCCAGTTGAAGTTGCGTCTTTTCTAAATGAGCCATGCCTTAGTCCTTGAATTGAGATTGTAGAAGCTGTTGAGCATCCAACAGTCGTCTTGCCATTTCACCAATAGTCATACGATGGCTCATGGCATTTTTACGTAGTAGCTGAAAAGCATCATCTTCGGACAGGTCGTGTAGTTGCATAAGTAATACCTTTGCACGCTCTACATCTTTACGGTCTGCAAGTTTATTTTTAGTATCTTGTAAATCGGAAAGTAACTTTTTGTGTTTACGAAACTGCTCGATAGATATTTCTAAAATACTTTTTAACTTTGACGGGTCTATACCATCCACAATATAAGCTGTAACACCCGCATCTATGGCACTTTTAATCGTGTCTTTATGGCTGTTTTTAGTAAATAAAACAGTAGGTAAGTTGAACTGACTCACGCAACTTTCAATAATATCCCGTTGTGGGTGATCCATATCTAATAAAATAACGTCTGCATTTAATTGCTCAAGGCGATTAATATTCAAGTGATCTATAATCAGGCAGGCAACTACATCGAAATCATGTTCGATAAGGGATGTACGAATAAATTGTGCGCGTTCTTGATTGTCGTCAATCAAAGCGATTTTCAGTTTAGGCATGCTGTACAGTGCTCAGGTAAACCTGAAAAATGGGATCTAAAATTGTGCTAGCAATTTAAATGCCAAATGTATGAAAATCCAGCTTTATCTCAGATTGGTGAGTCAATTTTTTACGTAGAGATTCGCTATAAGCTGTGTATACCGAGTAAAAAAGACTTTAATCAAAGAAAAATATGTATCTGAGTTGCTTGTCTAAACAAGCCTGTTTAAACACATTGGATGAAATAGAAGCCTAACACAAATTAAAATATACAGCTTGAAGTACAAATTACTTTTGAAGAGTAACGTGAGACCCACTAGAGAGCACAGAGACAATTCAAAAATTCGTTGTTTGCTCAGCGATAATGCAAAATGCACCAATAGTGATCACGCCGTTAAGAAGTTGAAAAAACATGAAGTTGCCTCTTGAAAAGGACGGGCTGATATTGGCTATAGTGCAAGTATTCTAATTATAAAAAACAATAAAAATCATTATATTAACTAGTTTATTTAAATGTTGGCACAATCATTGCTTAATCTTAATCGAGTCAAAGACGACTCTAAATCAAATTTGTAAGACGGCCAACGACGTCCGTTCTGATCGCTTCTACACCACAAGTTTTTGTGTTGTGGAAAAACAATACGCTCAGTTCTGTCTGGAGAAGGTTATGTCTTCAAATTTAAATGCTAAAAAAGCAACAAAAATAAGTCTTTTTAGTTTCAATGGCGCAGCAATGAGAGCCTTCCACATGAGTTGGCTCGCCTTTTTTGTCTGCTTCTTTGCATGGTTTGCCTGTGCGCCATTGATGCCTGTTATAGCAGGTGAATTTCATCTCACAAAAGATCAAATCGCCAATATTAATATTGCAGCCGTAGCCATCACCATTCTTGTTCGTCTGATTGTAGGTCCACTGTGTGATAAATACGGTCCACGCAAAACATATACAGCACTTCTTATCCTAGGCAGTATTCCAGTTTTTGGCGTTGCTTCAGCAAATAGCTATGAGTCATTCCTCTTCTTTCGTTTGCTTATCGGTGCAATTGGTGCAAGTTTTGTCATCACTCAGTATCACACTAGCATCATGTTTGCACCAAATGTAGTTGGAACTGCAAATGCGGCGGCAGCAGGTTGGGGGAATGCTGGTGGAGGTGCAACACAAGTACTTATGCCATTGATGCTTGGTGCTTTAGTGATGTTTGGTGTTGAGCAATCTATGGGCTGGAGAATTGCATTACTTGTTCCAGGCATATTGATGCTGATTGTCGGTTTGATGTATTGGAAATTTACACAAGACTGTCCACAAGGCAACTTTAAAGAACTGCGTGCAGATGGTGTAAGTGTTGGTTCTGATAAAAAAGGCGGTGTGGCTATTTTGATGCATGCTGCAAAAAACTATCGTGTTTGGATTTTGTTTGGTGCTTATGCTGCATGTTTTGGTATCGAAATCTTCATTCATAACATCGTCGCAATGTACTACGTAGATCACTTTAAATTTGGTTTAAAAGAAGCAGGTATGGCTGCGGGCATCTTCGGCTTACTGGCTCTATTTGCCCGTGCATTTGGTGGCATTGTTTCAGACAAAATTGCAACTAAAAAAGGCTTAGATGGTCGTACTAAAGTTCTATTTGCAATGATCTTGATGGAAGGTCTGTTCTTAATCGTATTTTCACAAATGAATACAGCAGTCCTTGCCATTCTCGCAATGACCGTATTTGCATTGTTTACTCACATGGCTTGTGGTGCGACCTATGCATTGGTTCCATTCATTGACCGTGATGCTTTGGGAGGTGTCGCAGGCATTATCGGTGCTGGTGGTAACGTTGGTGCTGTGGCTGCAGGCTTCTTACTTAAAGGGATGTTGGATATTCAAACCACACTCATGATTCTAGGTGGCTTGGTCGTCATCGCCGCAAGTTGTGTGCTCATGATTCGTTTCTCCGTAGAACACAAAGAGAAAGAGCAAAAGTTATTTGAAGCTGCGTTACTTGAGCGAAATAGCGTGGAGCAAAATGCTTCAACTGTAATCAAACAAAGCGTTTAAGCCAAAATAACAACAGGAATTAAGGAGAATTGATATGAAATTAGTGATGATTGGTCATGGCATGGTAGGGCATAAATTCATTGAATCTGTGCTAGAACATGCAGGTGATGATGTTGAAATTACGATCTTGGCAGAAGAGCCACGTTTAGCGTATGACCGTGTACATTTAACTGAATATTTTACAGGTAAATCTGCAAAAGATTTGACCTTATGTCGTGCGGACTTTGCTGATGCTTATGGTATAGATCTCCGCTTAGCGACTAAAGCAACTGCAATTGATACAGTAAATAAATTGATCACCACGAATCATGGCGATGTGATCAGTTATGACAAGTTGGTGCTCGCAACGGGTTCTTATGCCTTTGTTCCTCCAATCCCAGGAAATGATCGTCAAAACTGTTTCGTATATCGCACCATTGAAGATTTAGATGCAATTCGCGCAGCAAGTCTGACCGCAAAGTCTGGTGTGGTGATTGGTGGTGGATTACTCGGTTTAGAAGCGGCTAAGGCACTACGTGATTTAGATTTGGAAACACATGTGGTTGAGTTTGCACCACGCTTGATGGCGGTTCAAATTGATGATTTAGGCGGTAAAGTTTTACGTTCTAAAATTGAGAATCTTGGGGTAAAAGTTCATACCCAAAAAGCAACATCATCCATCGAAGATGGTCTTAATGCTACACACGTGATGAAGTTTGGAGATGGCTCTGAACTTGAAACAGATATTGTGTTGTTTTCAGCAGGGATTCGTCCACGTGATGAATTGGCGCGTCAAAGCGGTTTGGCTGTTGGCGAGCGTGGCGGTATTGTCATTAATGATTATTGTCAAACTTCTGATGCTGACATTTATGCGATTGGTGAATGTGCATTATGGAATAACAAGATCTACGGTTTGGTTGCTCCAGGCTACGACATGGCACGTATTGCAGCAAAACATGTGACAGAACAAGCTTGTCCAGAGTTTGCGGGTGCAGATATGAGCACCAAATTGAAGCTTATGGGAGTAGATGTCGCTTCTGTCGGGGATGCGCATGCGATGACACCGAATGCACTAAGCTATTTCTATGCAGATGAAGACACGATGGTCTATAAAAAGATTGTTGTGAATGCCGAAAAAACGAAATTATTAGGCGCAGTACTGGTGGGTTGTGCAAAAGAGTACAACGACTTATTACAAATGATGCTGAATGGATTAGCAGTTCCAGAGAATCCTGAAAGCTTAATCATGCCAGGTTATGCTCAATCTTCAGCAAAAACGGGTGGAAGTGGTGTTGATCTGCTCCCAGACAGTGCAACGATTTGTTCATGTAATAACGTGTCTAAAGCAGATATTTGTAGCGCAATTGCAGAGGGTTCGACGTCTTTAGGAGCTCTAAAAAAATGCACTAAAGCGGCAACAGCATGTGGCGGATGCGCAGCGTTAGTGACGCAAGTATTAAAATCTGAATTACAACGCCAAGGCGTGACTGTAAATAACCATATTTGCGAACACTTTGCTTATTCACGCCAAGAGTTGTATCACTTGGTACGAGTGAATGAAATCAAAAGCTTTGATGATTTGATTCAACAACATGGTCATGGTTTAGGCTGTGATATTTGTAAACCAGCTGCAGCAAATATTTTAGCATCGTGTTGGAATGATTTTGTTTTAAAACCAAGCCATGCTGGTCTGCAAGACAGTAATGATTACTATCTAGGAAATATCCAAAAAGACGGGTCTTACTCGGTTGTACCTCGTATGGCGGGTGGAGAAGTGACACCAGATGGTTTGATTGCAGTGGGTCAAATTGCCAAAGAATACGGTTTATATACCAAACTGACAGGCGGTCAACGTGTTGACATGTTTGGTGCTCAAATTCACCAATTGCCAGAAATTTGGGAAAAGTTGATTGCCGCTGGTTTTGAATCTGGACATGCCTACGGTAAATCACTACGTACGGTGAAGTCGTGTGTTGGCAGTACATGGTGTCGTTATGGGGTTGATGATTCTGTTGGTTTAGCGATTTTCCTTGAAAATCGTTACAAAGGCTTACGTTCACCACATAAATTAAAAATGGCAGTTTCGGGTTGTACACGTGAATGTGCTGAGGCGCAAAGTAAAGATGTGGGTGTGATTGCAACCGAGAAAGGCTGGAATTTATATGTTTGTGGTAACGGTGGGATGAAACCACGTCATGCAGAATTATTGGCTTCAGACTTAGATACACAAACGCTGATTCAATACATCGACCGTTTCTTCATGTTCTATATCCAAACTGCGGATCGTCTCCAACGTACATCAGTATGGCGTGACAACATGGAAGGTGGTTTAGATTATTTAAAAGACGTTATTGTAAATGATTCTTTAGGTCTGGCTACTGAACTTGAGAATCGCATGAGCCATGTGGTTGGAACGTATCAGGATGAGTGGCGTACTGCGGTTGAAGACCCAGAGGTGCGTAAGCGTTTTGTCACCTTTATCAATGCAAAAGCTGAACAACAACAAGATCCGCATATTCAGTTTGCTTCTGTACGTGGACAAATTCGTCCGAAAACTGAAGCGGAACGTGATAGTAGCCGTATTCCTGTGGTTGAAGCTTAACAAATTAAGGTATTCAAACTTTTCTCTCTAGTGCTCTCTTAAAAGAAAATATAGAGAGGGGATGAAAAAGTTTAAAAGGATAAAGATGATGACAATTTTAAAAGATATGAATGAACTGGATTGGTTGGATATTTGCGCCTTGGATGATATTACGCCAAATACAGGTGTAGGTGCGCTACTCGAAGACCAACAAATTGCAATTTTTCGGGTAGGCAGTGAAAAGCGTGTTTATGCTTTGAGCAACCAAGATCCGTTTAGTAAAGCTTTTGTGATGTCACGTGGCATCATTGGTGATTTACAAGGTGAGCGTGTTATTGCGTCGCCTATTTATAAGCAACATTTTAGTTTAGCAACAGGTCGTTGTTTGGAAGATAAAGATCAAAAACTTTTGGTTTTCCCAAGCAAGATTGAAAATGGCCGTGTACTCATTAGCCCAACGCCACAAAAAACCTATATCACCAATAATGGTACTTCTCAGGAAAAAATGAAGTTGGTCTTGGTGGGGAACGGTTTGGCAGGTATGCGTTGCCTAGAGGATTTACTCGATATGGCACCAGATCGTTATGAAGTGACGGTGATTGGTGAAGAGCCATGGGGTAATTATAACCGCATCATGCTATCACCTGTTCTATCTGGTGATAAGACTATTGATGACATCATGTTGCATCCACATGCATGGTATAGCGATAAAAATATTCGCTTTATTGCAGGCGACCCAGCAGTGCGTATTGACCGCCCACGTAAGCAAGTTTATACCGAAAAAGGCGTGATGGTAGATTATGATCGTTTGATTTTAGCGACAGGCTCAAAACCATTTATCCCGCCTGTGCAAGGTTCGGATTTAAAAGGTGTGCTGAGTTTCCGTGATATTTACGATGTGAATACTATGCTTGAATACAGTAAATCTAAAAAGAATGCTGTGGTGATTGGCGGTGGTTTACTTGGTTTGGAAGCGGCGTATGGCCTAAAACAGCGTGGTATGAATGTGACGGTGTTGCATTTGATGGATCGCATTATGGAGCGTCAGCTAGATAGTAAAGCGAGCCAAATGTTACGTCATAGTATCGAACAAAAGGGCATTTCAATCATTACAGAGGCGAATACTGAAGCTTTGATTGGGGTGGATGGTCATGTGACACAGGTTCGTTTGAAAGATGGCACAGTTTTAGATGCAGACCTAGTGGTTTTTGCTGTAGGTATTCGTCCTAATATGGCCTTAGCACAAAGTGCAGGTCTCCGCTGTAACCGAGGTGTCTTGGTGAATGACACCATGCAAACGTATGACCCAAGTATTTATGCGGTAGGTGAATGTATCGAACACCGTAACCAGACTTTTGGCTTGGTTGAGCCACTTTGGGGGCAAGCGTTTATTTGTGCATCGCATTTGGCTGAGCACGGCAGCTTGACGTTTAAAGCGCCAACAGTACCGACTCAATTAAAAGTCAGCGGTTGTGATGTGTTCTCAGCAGGCAATTTTGAACCGAAAGATGATTTTGAAGATATTATTTTAAATGATGAAAAGCGTCAGATTTATAAACGCATTATTATTCAAAAGGATAAGGTGATTGGTGCAGTTCTATTTGGTGACACGGAAGATGGAGCTTGGTATGCAGAACTTATTTCGGATCAAACGCCAATTTCATCAATTCGCAATAAATTGTTATTTGGTAAAGATTTTGCATTAAAAATAGCAGGGTGATCAAAACCCAACCTTTTAATGTATTGAAGCTCGATACGCGGAAACGTTATCTACTATTGTTTGAGTTGATAGCAAACATGGAAACGAATGTTTCTGCGGACTTTTAGGTAAATGACGGATGCAATGAGTTTGCGGATCTTGCGTTGTTTTAGTCGCATCTTAGGTTTTGCCTACTCTTCTACAAAGAAAAGTAGGTCTAACCGAAGTTTATTCCTGAAAATTAACTTTCTTGCAAAGACGTCGTCGTAATGAATCAAATTGTATATTTCAAAATTAAGGAGTTTCTATGAATAGTATCCCTGTAATGGAACTGCATAGCTCCACAGAAAAAATGATTAAAACGACACAAACGACGTGCCCTTATTGTGGTGTGGGATGTGGAGTAACTGCAACTGTTGAAGAAACTGCTTTAGGGCGAAAAGTGTCTGTGGTGGGGGATTTAAATCATCCATCAAATTACGGAAAACTGTGTATCAAAGGTAGTAATTTAGCCGATACAGTGGGCTTAGAGACACGGGTTTTACACCCAATGTTAGGCCGCAAAAAAGATTTAGATACGTGTATCCAAAAAACATCGAGAATACAAACAGATTGGGATACTGCAACTGATTTAATTGCTGATAAATTCCAACACTATATAGATCAATATGGTCCTGAAAGTATTGCTTTTTATGTTTCAGGTCAGTTGTTGACAGAAGATTATTATGTGGTCAATAAATTTGTAAAAGGTTATCTTGGTACAGCCAATATTGATACCAATTCAAGACTATGTATGTCTTCAGCGGTAGCAGCACATAAACGTGCCTTTGGGGAAGATTTAGTTCCTGCTAGTTATCGTGATTTTGAACATACTGATATGGTGGTTCTGGTTGGTTCAAATACAGCATGGTGCCATCCTGTATTGTATCAGCGCATAATGAAAGCTAAAGAAGAAAGAGATCTTTTTGTCGTTGTGATTGATCCACGGTTTACTGCTACTTGTGAGGCAGCAGATTTACACTTGCCAATTTTGCCGGGTCAAGATGTTACTTTGTTCAATGGTCTATTGCAGTATTTGGCAACCAATCATTATACCGATACCGATTTTATTGCAAAGCATACCCAAGGCTTAGACGCTGCGCTTATCAGCAGTGAAACTGAGTTTTCGATCGAAAGTTTGATTGAGCGTACAGGAATTTCAGCGGAGAAATTGACCTTATTTTTTGAAAAATTTGCTCAAACAGACAAAGTAATGAGCTTGTTTTCAATGGGGGTAAATCAATCTTCACGTGGGGTAGATAAGGCCAATAGTATTATTAATTGTCATTTGTTGACTGGAAAAATTGGCAAGTTGGGCGCTGCGCCGTTTTCAATGACAGGACAACCGAATGCGATGGGTGGGCGTGAAGTTGGTGGTCTTGCAAATATGCTTGCGGCACACATGGACTTGGATAATCAAAAACACCAACAATTGGTACAGCAGTTTTGGCAAAGCCCGACAATTGCGAAACAAGTGGGTTTAAAAGCTGTTGACCTTTTCGAAGCGGTTGAGGAAGGGAAAATTAAAGCCATTTGGATTATGGCGACCAACCCTGTCGTGAGTTTACCAAATGCTGATCAGGTAAAACGTGCGCTAGAAAAATGTGAGTTTGTGATTGTTTCAGACATTTGCAAAGATACAGATACCACGCAATATGCCGATGTGTTATTGCCTGCTCTTGGGTGGGGAGAAAAAGATGGTACAGTCACCAATTCAGAGCGTCGTATTTCACGACAACGTGCCTTTTTGGACTGCCCAGAACAAGCCAAAGCAGATTGGTGGTCAGTTTCTCAAGTGGCTAAAAAGCTGGGCTTTAGTGGTTTTGACTTTGAAAGTAGCCATGACATTTTCAAGGAACACGCAGAGCTTTCAGCTTATCAAAATGCGGGACTGGGTCAGTGTTCGGCGTCTGAGGTTTTTCGCTATTTCAATTTGAAAGGTTTAAGTGATCTTTCATTTACTGAATATCAATATCTTGAGCCAGTTCAATGGCCTATTCAAAATAAAAATCAACAAGATGGTGCTGTTGCTCAGTTATTTGAAACAGGGCAGTTTAGTCATGCGGATCGTAAAGCAAAATTTATTGCAACGGCTGCTGTTGGTGCAGTTAATAAAACTTGCAGTGAATATCCATTGGTACTGAATACAGGCCGAATTCGAGATCAATGGCACACCATGACTCGTACAGGTTTATCAGCCAACTTAAGTACACATAAAGCAGAGCCATATTGTGAAATTCACCCTAACGATGCATTGAAATATGGACTCAAAGATGGAGAGTTAGTTGAAATCAAATCGGTTTGGGGGAACTGTGTATTACGTGCCACAGTGAGTGATAATATTCGTCGGGGACAAATTTTTGCACCGATTCACTGGAATGATCAATTTGCATCAGATGCACGTATAGGTAAAGTCGTAAACCCTGTGGTGGATGCTATTTCAGGGGAACCTGAATTTAAACATACGCCTGTGATGATTCAACCCTTTTATACCCAATGGCAAGGGGTATTTTATGTACGTAAAGGCTTTGAAAAAATCGTTCAGAAAACCATTGAAAGTACAGTATGGTGGACAAAGATTCAAACAGCCAAAGCAGTGCGCTATGAGTTAGCAGATCGCCATCGTTTTACTGAAACGACAGAGAAGTTAAAGAGCTTACTTCCTTTTGAAGATGAAAGCTTTGAATGGCTGAATTTAGAAGATCAAACAGCGCACATCAGTCATAGTGTGGTGTTACAAGAGGGACATCTCATTGCGAGCCTTTATATTGCTCCGAAAGCATTGTTACCAGACCGGGATTGGGTTGCAAGTCTCTTTAAGCGTGAGCGGTTAAGCGCAATGCATCGTAAGGCATTGTTAGCTGGTCAAGCAATGTCGATGGGACAAAGTGAAGGACCGTTGGTGTGTAGTTGTTTTAAAGTGGGTAAAAATAGAATTATTCAGACCATTAAAGAAAAAAATATCACCGATGAAAAACAAGTCACTGCATGTTTAAAGGCCGGTGGAAATTGTGGTTCATGTTTACCTGAAATTCGAGGGTTGATTAAGGCATGTCAAACTGAGGATGTATAATGAAAAGAAAAATATTTAAACTGGTGACGTATCCTGACACTGACGTTGTGATTTTAGCAGGTGGACAAGCACGTCGTATGAACGGCATTAATAAACTGCTACAAAAGTTTGATGACGAAATCCAGCTCATAAAAATTCATCAACAGTTAAAATCACGGGCAACAAAAGTGTGGGTGAATAGCCACCGTGACCATTCCATTTATGAACGATTGATTCCATCCATTGGCTTTTTTGAAGATGATGAAACAGGCTTCCAAGGCCCATTAATGGGGATGAAAAGTGCATGGGCGCATGTACAATCAGATTATGTACTGTTTGTACCCTGTGATGTGACTTTCATTCCGAAAAAAGTATTTTCACGCTTACATCAGGCGATGCAACAAGACCCAAATTGTGGTGTGGCGATCGTTGAAATGAATGAACGTGCTTTATATCCATTTTGTTTGGTAAAACGCAGTAGCTTACCGACTTTGATTCGCCACCTTGAACAAAATCAGCGCAGTTTAAGACAGTGCTTTGCAGATTTGCACCCACAAGTGGCACGTTTCAAAAATCATGCACTGTTTTTTCATAGCATTAATTCGTTAGATGAATTGCAACAACATCGTCAGTTAAATTTTTTATAAAAAGTAGCGTTTAAACGGTTCGGATTCTGCGCAGTAGGCACAGATCGCATAAATAAAAATGATTTTGATATTATCTCGTGATTTGACCAATGAATAGTAATACTAGCTAATAATAGAAATATATTTAAAATAAATAAAACAATATCTTAAACTGTTTTTACGTGTCTGATTTACTTTATCTATATAACAATGTGCTGTGTATTGTTCTATTCGTGTTATGAATTGAGCGTATTCAATCTGTTGAATAGCACAAAGTTGGAACATTTATTGCTGTTTTAAAACCAAGAAATTAGGGCGTGAAATTTGAACTGTTCAATAACAGCGCAAATGATGCGTAGGCAAGACAGATGAACAGCATGACACAGTTAGCCGCAATTGGCGTATTCCAAGATCAGTTTGGGCGAGAAAAGCGAAAGCTACGGATCTCCGTGACGGATCGTTGTAATTTTAAATGTGTCTATTGTATGCCTGAACATCCTGAATGGATGAAAAAACATGATCTACTGAGTTTTGAAGCACTCTATCATTTTTGTGAATTTATGGTGCGACAAGGAATTGAGCAGATTCGTATTACGGGGGGAGAACCATTGATGCGGCAGGGAGTGGTGCATTTTATTGAGCAACTCCAATTGCTAAAAAAAATGGGTCTCAAGCGTGTTTCAATGACCACCAATGGTCATTATTTAAAACAATATGCAGATGCTTTAAAACGAGCTGGACTGGATGACTTAAATATTAGTCTGGATAGCTTAGATGCGGATCAATTCCAAAGACTGACCAAGAAACAACTCCATACTGTGCTTGAGGGAATACAAGCCGCACAAGATGTTGGTTTTAACATTAAAATCAATACAGTCCTTATGAAAGGAATGAACGAGGATCAAATTATTCCTTTGGTGCAGTGGGCCAAGCAGCAAAAGCTAGAACTACGTTTTATTGAGTTTATGCCTTTAGATGGCGATCAAAATTGGTCGCAAGCTGATGTTATCACTGAGCAAGAAATTTTGTCTCAACTCAGCTCACAATTTACGGTGCAAGTGCTTGAGGGACAAGGTGCCAATCCAGCGCGTAGTTATCGGGTGGATGGCAGTGTGGTTGGCGTTATATCGACCATTAGCAACTCGTTTTGTGGGGAGTGTGATCGACTGCGCTTGAATGCGCAGGGCGAGTTTTATAATTGTCTCTTTGCTAAGCAAGGTTTAAAACTGAAACCAGATATTCAACAGCTTGCTCAAGATTATCAACATGCATCTGTGCATTTGAAAAGTAAGCTGATGACTTATATCTGGCATAAAGAACAGGGCTTTCACACTATTCAACAGCAAGTACTCCAACCTATTCGCAAAATCAGTATGCATATGATTGGGGGCTAAAATGACCTTAAAACAGTTTTCACGTATTCAAGCATCTGCTTTTAGTCAAAATGACTTTGATGGTATCCAGCATTTTCCTGAGTGCGGCGCTATGGGTATATTTATTGGTACGGTGCGAAATCACCATCAAGGTAAAGCCGTCCAAGCATTGAAATATAGTGCTTATGCACCTGTCGCTGAAAAAATGATTTGTCAAATTGAACAAGAGATCCAATTCAAATATGGCGTGTCTTATGTTCGGGTGGTACATCGGATTGGTACTTTAGCTATTGGCGATACTGCCATTATTGCGATGGCTTACGCTGTGCACCGCCATGAAGCCTTTCAAGCCTGTGAGGAAGCTGTCGAACGAGTGAAACATGAAGTTCCTGTATGGAAAGAAGAGTTTTATCTGGATGGTAGCAGTCAATATGTCGAAGGTTGTTGTATTCGAAAAGACCATGAAGTGCCAAAACCTCATAGCCACGAGCACTGTGATCATGCGTATGTTCATGCTCAGCAAAGCGCATTATTCAATGCCAATATTTACCAATGGCACCTTTAAGATTTGCATGAGAAAATTTAGCACTTGATGAGTTTAAAAAGGAAAGCGGTGAGATAATTTGAAGAAAAATCTTCTGAAAACTTTATGAAAAATAATGCTTAGGTTAAGATAATCCATTCTTATATTTAAAGTCTTTTGAATCGCTATGCAACCATTTGTTCTATATAACTCAGAGCAACGCAAAAAAGTAGAATTCGTACCTCGTGTTGAGGGGCATATTGATATGTATGTCTGCGGTATGACGGTGTATGACTACTGTCATATTGGACATGCGCGCGTGATGGTTGCATTTGACTATATTATTCGCTTCTTGCGTAGCCAAGGTTGGAGCGTGAAATATGTGCGTAATATTACCGACATTGACGACAAAATTATTAAACGTGCCAATGAAAATGGCGAGTCGATTACTCAACTAACAGATCGCTTTATTCAAGCCATGAATGAAGATGCTGAAAACTTAGGTTGTCTACATCCAGACGAAGCCCCACGTGCAACGGATTATATTGACCAAATGCAGAGCATGATTGGCAATTTGGTTAAAAAAGGCACTGCGTATCCATCTACCAATGGTGATGTGTATTTCCAAGTAGAAAAATTTGCCAAATATGGTCGTCTTTCAGGTCGCAAACTGGAAGACATGCAAGCGGGTGCTTCTGAACGGGTCGATGTTGAAGTTGAGAAAAAACATCCCTTTGACTTTGTGCTTTGGAAACATGCCAAAGAAAATGAACCTGCATGGGCTTCGCCGTGGGGTAAAGGTCGTCCAGGTTGGCATATTGAATGTTCTGCCATGTCGACTTGCTGCCTAGGTAACCATTTTGACATTCATGGTGGTGGTTCGGATCTCATGTTCCCACACCATGAAAATGAAATTGCACAGTCTGAGGCTTCAACTGGTGAGCAGTATGTCAACTACTGGATGCATGTCGGTTTCATTAACGTTGATGGCGAGAAAATGTCGAAGTCATTGGGCAATTTCTTTACCATTCGTGATGTGATGGATAAGTTTCACCCTGAAGTGATTCGTTACTTTATTGTGTCATCGCACTATCGTAGTCCTGTGAACTTCTCTGATGTTGCTTTAAAAGAAGCGGATACGGCTTTAACTCGTTTTTATAATTCATTTAAATCGTATCAACAAGCCTATGGCGATACGCACGTCGATACGCTAGATGAAACATTGCTTGAACGTTTCAATAGTGCCATGCGGGATGATTTTAATACCGCTGAAGCCATTGCGGTATTGTTTGAAGTCAACAAGGAACTGAACCGTGCCGTGAAAGAGCAACAAGCAGAGCAAGCGGCGATTTACTATGCAACTTTGCGTCATTTAACCAATATTCTAGGTTTAGTACAACATAACCCAGATGATTTCATTAAAGGAAAAATTGAGGAAAATGGTGAGGTCATCCAAAAATATAAAATTGTATACAGCATTGAAGGAGCTTTGTCTGAAGAGCAAATTGAAGATTTGATTCAACAACGTCAAGACGCGAAAAAAGCCAAAGAGTTTGCCAAAGCGGATGGAATTCGTCAGTCCTTGTTAGATCAAGGTGTGGTTTTGGAAGACACCCGTCAAGGGACAATTTGGCGCCGCGCTGATTAATTCAGCAATTGCATTATAGAGTGTTGACAGTTTGATGAAACTCTCTATAATGCACATCCATATTGCGGGAATAGCTCAGTTGGTAGAGCACAACCTTGCCAAGGTTGGGGTCGCGAGTTCGAGTCTCGTTTCCCGCTCCAAAATTTAAAAAACCTCAAGCTTAGCTTGAGGTTTTTTTATGTCTGTAATTTGAGTGTGTTGAAAATAATTCATTTAAATGTGAAATTATCTCGGCGTTTCAGCCCATAATTTTGACAAAAATATGCTTAAATCATTCATCTTCATTTGTGAATAAAATTGTGTTCCTTCAACCCAATAGCACTGTCGTACCGACCGAAGCTCGAGACTATCCTGAATGGCATTTGGGACGTGAGCACTATGCACTTTGGTATATTGAAGTGAATGATCCCGTTTTGGTCAGCTATTTAACCCAGCTTCGTGAGCAGTTTTCAGATTTACTTTATCAACCGAATCAACGGCAGTTTCATATCACCTTATTTGTTGCTGGTTTTTGGGTAGAACAGGCGATACAGTCGGATGACTTTAGTCGAGCACAACTGACTCAGCAGCTGGAACGCCTTAAAAATTTAAAGCTAGAATCTTTTCAGTTACAGATAGGTGGATTAAATAGTTTTGAAAGTGCTTTATTTTTAAAAGTGGATGATACCGCAGGCGTGTTAGAAAAAATTAGAAAAACATTGTTGCATACATCGCAGGAAGTCGCGGCATTAAGTTATTGTCCGCATATTACATTAGGTCTATACCGTGAAGCGGTGAGTAGTGATCATGTATTGACACGTATGGCTGAAATTGAAGACATCAACTATAGCTTAAACATCTCAAAGCTCACGTTTGGTTTTTATCAGGCAGATGTTTTACAAGGGCCATTGTTTTCACATACACAAATTAAGTTGGGAAATGCACAATGCAACTGATTTTAGGTGGTGCACGTTCGGGGAAAAGCCGCTTGGCAGAGCAGGTTGCACAACAGTTAGCGCAGCCAGTGGTCTATGTCGCCACAGCACAAGCTTTAGATGGGGAAATGCAAGCGCGTATTCAACACCATCAGCAGCAACGACCCGAAGATTGGGGGCTGTGTGAAGAACCCATTTATCTTGCAGAGCATTTGGTTAAATTAGATCGCCCAAACCAAACCATTTTGGTCGATTGCCTGACCTTATGGATGAGTAATTTACTGATGCAGACTGACTCAAACTTACAAGTTCAAGAATGTCAGAAGTTGTTAGATGTTGTGGGAAGTTTACAGTCCGAGCTGATTTTAGTGAGTAATGAAACAGGTTTAGGTGTGGTTCCAATGGGGCAAATTAGCCGTCGCTTTGTCGATGAAACAGGGCGATTGCATCAGCAGTTAGGTCAAATCGCAACAAAAGTGGTGTTCTGCGTGGCAGGATTTCCCATGATTTTAAAAGGAGAACAAGTGTGAGTTGGTGGTTAGAAGCATGTCAAAGTCCGAGTGAGTCAGTATTGGCTCAAGCCCTAGTACGCCAGTCACAGTTGACCAAACCAACGGGATCATTGTCGGAGCTTGAATCGGTTGCAGTGACCTTAGCCAGTTTGCAAAACACTGTAAAACCTAAGATTGACCGCCCATGGATTACGATTTTTGCAGGTGATCATGGGGTGATGGAAGAAAATATTTCTGCCTACCCACAAGCGGTGACACGTCAAATGTTGCAGAACTTCGCAACAGGTGGGGCGTGTATTAGTGTGATTGCCAAAGAGTATCAAGCTAAATTACAAGTCATCGACTGTGGTTCAGTCGGTGAAGCTTATGAATATGTCGGAGTTGAACGCCACTGCATCCGCGCGGGTACGGCTAACTTTGCTCAAACCCTGGCTATGACTGAAGTTGAATGTAAAGCTGCTTTTGCTTTGGGGCAAAAAAGTGTGGAAGATGCCATCGCTTATGGGGCGGATATCTATGTTGCGGGTGAAATGGGAATTGGAAATACCTGTTCAGCTTCAGCTGTCGCTTGTTTTTTATTGGCTGAACCTGCTGAAAAGTTAACAGGTGTTGGAACGGGTATCCGTACTGAACAATTGATACATAAAAAACATGTGATCGACCAAGCACTTGCACTGCATGCCCAATATGTCGGGAACGATCCATTTAAAGCCTTATGTGCCGTGGGTGGACTTGAAATCGCAGCCATGACAGGCGCGTATATTCGCTGTGCGCAATTGGGTCTGCCGATGGTGGTGGATGGGTTTATCAGTACTGTTTCGGCTTTGCTCGCAGTACGTTTAAATCCACAGGTTCGCGCTTGGATGCTTTTTGGACATCAGTCGGCTGAATATGGTCATGTGCGTTTGTTGCAAGAACTTAAAGCGATGCCTTTATTGAAGCTGAACCTACGGTTGGGAGAAGGCAGTGGTGCAGGGGCTGCACTTGGATTGATCAAACTCGCCTGTCGTTTACATAATGAGATGGCAACATTTGCTGAAGCAGCCGTGATTGGTGAGAAAGTTTAAAGATGTTGTATTTAGATTTTCTGCGCCATGGCGAAACCAGCTTAAGTCATACCCTACGGGGTAAAACGGATGATGCTTTGACGGCGAAAGGTTGGATGCAAATGCAATCTACCCTCACGCAGACTGAGCAGGTTAGTCAGGCATGGGATGTCATTTATAGCTCACCGCTACAGCGCTGCCGTCTGTTTGCAGAGCAATGGGCCGAGCAAAAACAGCTTCCTTTGTTTATAGAACCGAATTTGCAAGAAATGAATTTTGGAGAATGGGAAGCTCAGCCGACTGAGCGACTTTATCAACTCTTTCCAGATGAGTTGGCCCAATTTTGGCAAACACCGTTAAGCTTTACCCCGCCTCAGGCAGAAAGCCTATTGGCATTTAAAAGCCGTGTTCTAAAGTCTGTAGAGAGGTTGACCCAACAAATGCATGCGCAGGGCTGGACACGTGCATTGATTATTTCCCATGCTGGAGTGATTAAACTCTTAAAATGCCAAGCGCTAAAACAGCATGATAATGATCTTTTAAAAATGTCAGCAGAGTTAGGGCAGTTGAACTGCTTTGTTTTTACTCAAGGGCAGCTTCAGTTTATTCAAAGTGAGGACGTGTAATGACACCTTTTTGGATTGCATTACAGTTTTTAACGACGTTTCCAGTTCGCTTAAGCGCAATGCCAACGCCTCAGCAAAATGCGCAGGCATTGTTGTTTTATCCTGTAGTGGGTTTGCTCATAGGAAGCATTCTGTATGGAATTGCCCTGTTATTACATGCTTTGCCAGTTGTGCTATTAAGCAGTGTAATTCTAGTGCTCTGGATTTGGCTGACAGGTGGTTTGCATCTGGATGGTTTGGCCGATACCGCAGATGCTTGGGTTGGTGGTTTTGGCGATAAAGCACGCACACTGGCGATCATGAAAGATCCGAGTTGTGGGCCTATAGGTGTACTCAGTCTTGTCATTGTGTGCCTATTAAAATGGTCGGTATTGTATGTGTTATTACAAAAACAGCTGTATACAGCGCTGATGCTTTTTCCTCTGTTAGGGCGTCTCGTACCTCTTTTTTTCTTTTTAAGCACAGACTATGTACGTGAAAAAGGACTTGGTAGCCAGTTGGGTCAACATTTAGCTCGACCAATCGCAATAGCACTTTTATTGCTTACGCCTTTAGTGGCCTTGTATTGGGCATGGATTGGAGTTGTTGTCCTTGCCTCATTTTATTTAGCATTGTGGTATTTACGGTGTAAATTTATACAGCGTATCGGGGGAGTGACAGGCGATACCATCGGGGCAAGTATTGAAATAATTGAATTAGCCACATTATTGAGTTTTGTGTTTGCTGTATTTTATTTAGCCTAACTATATCAACCAAAAAAAATCGTCGTTTGATGTAAAGCGATAGCAGGTCTTGATCGAATGGTAAAAGTATCAGTATAAAAGCGGACAATATAGATCATTAAAATAGAGATTCAATTGTTCGAATGGATCATTTGTAGATATGTTGTGAAAATCCAAAGATTTCCACGCTAGTTGACAACCTAGATATGATAAAATCTTGGAAATTATTTTTTATGTGATGGTAGTGTTTAATATCATCATGCAATTCAGGTAAAACAGCATTGAATTCTGAAAATATGTCAAATCCTATTGATTTCCAAAAAGTGGCTTTAGAAACTCTTGAGATAGAGCGACAAGCATTATCAGTTCTTGCACAGCAAATAGATGATCGTTTCACTCGTGCATGTGAAATTATTTTAAAGTGTAAAGGGCGTTTAGTCATAACTGGAATGGGAAAGTCGGGACATATTGGACGAAAAATGGCAGCTACGTTTGCTTCTACAGGCACGCCATCATTTTTCATGCACCCTGGTGAGGCTGGTCACGGTGATTTGGGGATGTTGGTTGCAGGCGATGTATTGATTGCGATTTCAAACTCGGGCAAGAGTGATGAAATTATGATGCTGATGCCTTTGATTAAATATTTAGGTGTGCCTTTAATTACCATCAGTGGTGATGAACGTGGACCAATGCCACAAAATGCTGATGTGGCGTTGACCTTAGGTGATATCCAAGAAGCGTGCCCATTGGGTTTGGCACCAACATCAAGTACCACAGCAACCTTAGCTTTGGGAGATGCATTGGCTGTTGCACTACTCGAAGCTCGTGGTTTTACGTCAGATGATTTTGCTCGTTCCCATCCCGCTGGCGCGCTCGGTAAACGTCTGTTGTTGCATGTGAAACATTTAATGCATACAGGGGATGAGTTACCAAAAGTGTCTCCAGATACAGCAATGAACAAAGTTCTTTACGAAATCTCAAACAAACGCCTAGGTTTAACCACAATTGTGGATGAAAATGATCGACTGTTGGGTATTTTTACCGATGGTGACTTACGTCGTTTGATTGATAAGCAACAAGGTTTTGATGTGAACTTGGCTGTGTCAAATGTGATGACTCAAAATCCACTGACAATTTCTGCCGAAGCACGTGCTGTCGAAGCCTTAGAGCGAATGAACGAAAAGAAAATTAACCAATTTGTCGTCGTTGATGATGCCAATAAAGTGATTGGTGTGTTGAGTATGCATGACCTGATTCAAGCTGGGGTGAACTAAGAAATGGCTTCTTATATTTTGTTAGAACAAGCACGTCATGTAGAAGCTCTAGTTTTGGATGTCGATGGTATTTTGAGTGATGGTTTTGTAACTTTAACCAACTCTGGGGACGAAATTAAATCCTTCGATATCCGTGATGGTTTAGGTATGAAACTGGTTCAGCAGGCTGGCGTGAAAGTGGTTATTATCACGGGTCGTAAGAGTCAGATCGTAGAAAAACGCATGTCTGATTTGGGCGTTGACCTTGTTTATCAAGGCCGTGAAGACAAAGGTGTGGCGCTACGCGAAGCTTGTGCAAAGTTCGGCATTGTGCCAGAGGACTGTTTGTATATGGGAGATGACTGGCCAGACCTATCTGCATTTGCGATTGCTGGTATGAAAGTTACAGTACCGAATGGTCACTTAGAGGTTCGTCGTCGTGCGGATTTAGTCACTCAAGCGATGGGTGGTCGTGGTGCTGTACGTGAAATTTGCGATATGATTTTACAAGCCAAAGGCGTATACGAAACTTTACTTGAAAAGTATACCGCAGTCCCGCATTAATCAGTATGCATGCATGAGAGTTTAGTTAACATTTATGGATACTAAAGTTTTATATATCACTGCCGTAGCGATTGCTGCTATCAGTAGTGGTTATTACTATTATAGTGGAAAGGGGCATAAGCTCGAAGTCGATTCTGCGCAGAGCATGACCTATTCTGCTGAGAAGATCCAGCTGACACAAACGGATGAGCGGGGAAATCTATACGTCCGAGCAAAGATAGATCGTCTTGAGCAAGATATGCAAAAGAAGACATCGAAGTTAGAAAACTTAAATGCTGAAATGTATAAAGCAGGAAAAGTCGATGCCATATTCTATGCAAAGCAGGCGAATGGCTCTAATGACAACGAAAAAGTCGTATTAACGAATCAGGTTGTTGCTCAAAAAATGTTAGATCATGGCCGTATGCAGTTTGAGACGGTCGAACTGACTGCTTTTCCAAAAACACGTGAACTTGAATCTCAACAGCAAGTGGTGGTCACAACACCACAAGCAGAATTTGTCAGTCAGGGTTTAAAAGCAAATTTAAATACGGGTCAATATGACTTTTTCCATATTCGAGGGAAGTATGAACCATAATCCAAAATTTTCTATTTCGAAAACTTTCCTCAAGCAAACGCTTGCACTGAGCTTAGGTGTAGCAGTTTCAACTTTTGCTTTAGCATTACCAAGTGATCGAACCAAAGCCATTTCATTGTTGGCGGATCGTGCAACCTTTAATGAAAAAACAGGAGTCACGACGTATACGGGTAATGTCATTATTGAACAAGGGACCATGAAACTTCAGGCCGACTCGATTGTTGCGAATTTGAACCAAAACCGTCAAATCAGTACCATTACTGCAAATGGCAAGCCTGCACGTTTTCAGCAGCAAGTCAGTACCAATAAAGGCATTGCCAAAGGTCAGGCGCAAAAGATTATTTATAATGCAGAAACAGGCATTATTACCTTATCAGGTAGTGCACTTTTGGAGCAGGATGGTGCCAGTATTCGGGGTAATACGCTGCGTTATAGTATGAACAAAGGGGATATTGAAGCGATTGGTACACCGAGTAGTGGTGGTTCATCGGGCGGTCGAGTTCAAATTGTGATTCCACCTTCAGCCTCTCAATCCTTCCCTGGAGCGCGTGACTAATGGAGCAAACTCTCAATCAGCCACAGACCTTATGCATCAAGCATCTTGCGAAGAACTACAGTAAGCGTTGGGTGGTAAAAGATGTATCTTTTAGCATGCAAAGTGGGCAAATTGTTGGCTTACTTGGACCAAATGGTGCGGGTAAAACCACTAGCTTCTATATGGTGGTTGGACTGGTACGCATGGATAAAGGTGAAATTCATCTTGATGACTTGGATATGTCTGATTTGGCCATGCATGAACGTGCGCGTAAAGGTATTGGTTACTTGCCGCAAGAGGCATCTATTTTCAGAAAACTCACCATTTCTGAAAATATTATGGCGATTCTGGAAACACGAAAAGATTTGAATAAAGAGCAGCGTAAACAACGTTTGCATGAATTATTAGCTGATTTCAAAATCAGTCATATTAAAGATTCATTGGGTATGAGTGTCTCTGGTGGTGAGCGTCGTCGTGCGGAAATTGCACGTGCATTGGCCGCTGATCCAAAATTTATGCTATTGGATGAACCGTTTGCTGGAGTTGATCCAATTTCAGTCGGTGATATTAAAGATATTATTACAACATTGAAACAGCGCGGGATCGGCGTATTGATTACAGACCATAACGTTCGTGAGACTTTAGCGATTTGTGAGCGTGCCTATATTGTCAGTGAGGGTGCGGTAATTGCTGAAGGTTCTCCTGATGAAATCTTAGCCAATGAAACCGTGCGCCAAGTCTATCTGGGTGATGACTTTACTGTATAAGTATTTGCTGCGCCAATTGGTCTGATTGGCGCAGATTTTGAGCTGAAATTTTAGAGTTATGGATATCCCATTTTGACTCAGTCACATAGCTCGTTCTTTTATTCTATGTTTGATCATAGAGCATTTGAAGCATCTTTTCCCTTGTATACTGCTATGCTGCCAATTTGATCATCGTGTTGGTTTGAAGTAATGAGCCATTTTCATACGATAGCTGATTGAAAATACGTTATAATTTTTTGTGAAATTTTTAAAAATTACGTTATGCCATTTACGATCTCTAGTTTAGTGAGCTATGAAGAAGACATCAAAAAAAGTCGTTTTCAAGCTTTTGCTGTGCCTGTTGAAAATGAACAGGCTGTTAAAGACTTTTTAGAGCAATATAAAGATATCAGCACCACACATCAGTGTTGGGCATGGAAAATTGGTCATAATGTTCGTTTTAATGATGACGGTGAACCATCAGGAACTGCAGGTCGTCCTATTTTAGCCACCATCGAAGGTAATGAACTAACGAATGTTTTGATTTTGGTCAATCGTTGGTATGGTGGTGTCAAGCTAGGCACAGGTGGACTGGTACGTGCTTATGGTGGAACAGCAGGACAGTGTTTACTGTTGGCTGAAAAAATCGAGCTCATTGAAAAGAAAAAAGTACATTTTGCCTGTCAATTTAATGAATGGGCAATTTTCCAGTATGAGCTAAATAGCGGGCAGATTGAGTTTAATGAGCAATATACTGCGGAGGGCGTGCTTGTAGAGGCATTATTACAAGTGCATCAGATTGAAGCGCTCGCAGTTAAAATACAAGACCTAACCCGTGGGCGTGAAGCATTAAAAATTGTGGATGACCATCATGACTGATCCCTTATTAAAATATCGTGAACAGCATAAGCACCGCTTAAATTATATGCCATGGTTGTATTGGTCACTCAAGCCTAAAAATCGGATGTGGGCTGAGGCATGGCAGCAAGAGTACCAAGCTTACTTAATGGAAATGGAAACCGTTGAAATTGGTCAAAACTGTTTTATTTCTCCATTGGCACACATTTTCGCAGAGCCAGGCCGCAAAATTATTATTGGGGACAACACGTTTATTGCGGCTGATTGTACTTTGCACGGGCCTTTAGAGATTGGCAGCGAGGTCGCAATCAACCATCATTGTATTTTGGATGGTGGCCGTGTGGGGATTAAGTTAGATGATCAAGTACGTATTGCAGCCTATTGTCACTTATATGCCTTTGATCATGGCATGGCACTCAGTGATCCGATCTATCAACAGCCTGTACGTTCAAGAGGGATAGAAATTGGACGAGATGTTTGGTTGGGGGCACATGTGGGCGTGAAAGATGGAGTGAAAATTGGTGCACATGCCGTGGTAGGTATGAATAGTATGGTGACCAAAGATATTGCGGAGCGATCCATTGTGGCAGGCAATCCTGCTCAGCTTATTCGTTTACGTGATTAAGACATCAAAGAATCTTGAACATTTATCAATACTTAATTACATAAAAATCTGCCATCAAAAAAAAAGATATGCTAAGTTTAGAACAACAATGAGACCTTATGCCAAATGCGGTGTAATGAGAGGCGATAATGAAACGAGTCATTGCATGTATTGATTCTTCCCCTTGTATCAATGCCTTAGCAGAAGCGTCTGCTTGGATTGCAAAACAAACAGGGCGTGAATTGGTCCTTTTACAAGTTTTGGATTATTACCCTGCAAGTTATCACTTGGGTGAAATTAGTGGGGTGATTGGATTTGAAAGCAATGCAATGTTGCTCAAAGAGCTAGCTGAGTTGGAGCAGAAACAAAGTGAACTTGCACTCAGTTATAGTAACAATCTACTTGATCATATTTCTAAACTCATTCTTGAAACACACGGCTTGCATACGACACATATTCAAGAAAAAGGAGACTTCCTCGAGCAAAGTTTTAACTTATTACATGAAGATGACATTGTCGTGATTGGTCGAGTCGGAGAAAAATCGGCTGAACGTAATAAACCACTGGGTAGTAATGTTGAAAACTTTATTCGCGGAGCAAAATGCACGGTCATGACCGTGGGTGATACATTCAAACCGCCTACACGTTTTATCTTTGCTTATGAATATTCTCCGACCTGTGTGAAGATGATGAAGCGAATTGCGCAAAGCGATTTACTGCGTCTTTTACAATGCCATTTAGTCTATGTTGGCGACCACCCTGAAATCCTAGCAGAGCCAGAACGTTATTTAAAAGAGGCGAATCTGGATGTGATTACTGAATACCGCTATGGCGATGTGGCTGAAAATATTTTGGAATATCAGAATGAGCATGGCATACAACTGATTGTTCTAGGGGCATTTAGCCACAGTAAAATTCATCAGTTCTTTTTGGGTAGCATTGCTACGACTATTTTTAGGAATGCCAAAGTGCCTTTATTGGTGGCACGCTAATATCGAGTGACTTCTCTAAATTGTGCCCCTTTTATCCATAGTTATCCGCATTAATTGTGGATAACTATATGGACAGTAAATGTAAGTTTATAATTTATATAAGCTTAAATTAATTGGGTATTTTTTAATCTAAGTTTTAGCTTATTTTACAATGGCTAAGGCAAAGCCATCATGTCCTTTGCTACCGACAGTTTGAATGGCGGTGCACGACAAAATTTTCGGATGATTTTGCATCGCTTTAAACATATCACGGATCCCTTCAATACTTGGCTTATGATTTTTAGGATTGATAATATCGCCTGCACGAATCACGTTATCAAGGAAAATCAAAGTACCTGAATGAGATAGCTTGAGGCTTAATTCCAAATACTCTGGGTAACTTTGCTTATCGGCATCAATAAAAATAAAGTCAAAAGGTTCAATGTCTGCGGGCAGCGATTTAAGGATATCTGCTGCGCGTCCACATTTGAGTTCAACGGTTTGTTTGAGCTGAGCTTTGTCGATATTTTCTTGACCCATCGCGGCATGCGTATCACGCCCTTCAATCGTTAAAATATAGCCGTCTTCAGGCAAAGCGCGCGCTAACCACATGGTGCTATAGGCAGCAAAAGTACCAAGCTCCAACACACGCTTACATTGATTCATTTGAATCAGCATTTGTAAAAGCATGCCTTGGTTGGGTGCAACAGCTAAGTGATCTGGAAAACCATGTTTCTCTGTATTTTTTAAAGTTTGAGTCAGAATGGGGTCTTCAGGAATTAAATGTGCGTCGATATAGTTATCAATCTCTGTCCACATTTGTTGCATAGCATGTTCACCTTGGTTGCGATGTGGAGCATTTTAAACTTTTATTTTCAGAGTGCAATTTATCCGACCGTATTTGTTTAAATCAATGCTTAAAAAAAGAGGTCTAATCGACCTCTTTTCCTTATAAAATAGTTAGTAATTACACATTGATGAATTTCGGCTAAGGTCAGGGCCCCATGTGCGATATCCTTGGGTATCAATGTGAATTTGACCAGATGCATATAAGCCTAAGCCCATGTTTAAGCTTTGTCCGTGTTGAGCCCAAAATTGGCATAGACGGAATTTAGTATTTTCAATATATGCATAATCTTGCGGCTGCGGGTTTTCAGGTCCGATTCGAAAATCTATAGCAGAATTGAATAAGTGGCGGGATGAGTTGGCACCCCCTGCACATTGGTTTAAAGGCAGATCACGATAAACTGAAGTAACTTCAAAATCGGTCAGTACTTTGGCTGCAACCAAATATTTAAACACTTTTAGAGTCGCAATTTGGTTTTTCCAAAGCTCACGGTTTGGAATCATATATTGTGAGCGACCACATTTTTGCCAGTCACGAGCGGTTCTGAGCAGTTCAAAGCTTGGAATGATATTCCCAACGCCATTACGTTCAAGGAAAACTTCATACTCACGTACGCGTGCTAGTGTGTCACCTACAGACATCCAAGCATTATAGGTATAAGGAATAATTTTAGGTGGTGCAGGGCGGTCAAAACTAATTTGCTCTTGTGGGATAAAAATACGTTTTCCATCGGGAGTCGTAATGGTTTTGCCTTTGTGAGATGAAGTCGTACAGCCAATCATCACCAAGGGGATTATGCTAACCGCAAATAATCCCTTTAAAAATTTCTTCATTATAGAAATCAAATATTTAAAAAATACGGCTATTATTTTAATCTATATTGATGGGGAAAATTTGGAAATATTGCAATCAAATGTGTGTTTTAGGTATAAAAAAAGATCAGCTTATGCTGATCTTTTTAGAGTTACTTTTCTAAGTATTGTAACTTATCTGTTTTACCGTTCCATTCTTCACGGTCAGCAGGTTGATCACCAATCTGGGTAATGTTTGGCCAAGTTTGTGATAATTCAGCATTCAGTTCGATAAAGACTTCTTGACCTTCTGGCAGTTCATCTTCAGAGAAAATTGCATTTGCAGGACATTCAGGTTCACACAGTGCACAATCAATACACTCATCTGGATTGATCACTAGAAAGTTTGGACCTTCATAGAAACAGTCTACTGGACAAACTTCTACGCAGTCTTGATATTTACATTTAATACAATTTTCAGTGACAACAAAGGTCATGGCGAAGGCTACCTAAAAATATGGTTCTAATAACTAATGTGTATTTTAGGCAAAAACGGCACCAACTAACAATTGCTTTTATTGATATTTGTTATATGCACGGCTGTTAAATTTGATAAAAACTGAACATTCTGCTGAAAACTGCTTTTGACAATAAAAAAGACCGTCATTTTGACGGTCTAAATGGGTGACAAAAATAGAAAACCACTATGAATGTAACTGATCTTTCAATGCATAAAGCTGTTGTAAAGCTTCACGTGGGCTTAAATTATCGACATCAATACTCTTGAGTAGTTCAAGTGCAGCTGAAGGTTTCTCAATTTCGACTACACGTTCAATTGTTTCAATTTCAGGTGCTTCTATTGCAGCAAACAAATCGTTTTGAACGACTTTAGGTTTTTGCAGTTGTTGTTTCTCTAAAATTTTCAGACGATTTTGTGCTTCTTTGATCACACTGGCAGGAATACCTGCCAATTTTGCCACTTGTAAGCCGTGACTTTGGCTTGCAGGCCCATGTTGGACTTTATGTAACAAAATCAGGTTGCCATTAAGTTCTTTTGCGGTGACATGGTAGTTATCAATAGCAGTTTCTTTGGCCAGCTCAGTTAATTCAAAGTAGTGTGTGGCAAATAAACATAAGCATTTAATGCGTTTGGTTAAGTCAAGTACGCAAGCCCATGCCAAAGATAAACCATCATAGGTACTGGTGCCACGACCAACTTCATCCATCAGAACCAGAGACTGATTGGTTGCATGATGTAGGATTTGCGATGTCTCAGTCATTTCCACCATAAAGGTTGATTTACCCGTAGATAGGTCATCGGCAGAACCAATACGGGTAAAGATTCGATCAATAGGACCTAATACTGCCGATTGGGCAGGGACATAGGAGCCACAATAGGCCAATAAGCTAATTAAAGCCGTTTGGCGCATAAAGGTTGATTTACCCCCCATATTAGGACCAGTAATAATGGCCATACGGTGGTTGAAATCAAGTGTCGTGTCATTCGGTGTAAATGTAGCTTTGTTCAATGCCTCAACCACTGGATGACGTCCAGCAATAATTTTAACCCCAATTTCTGGGCTATACTCAGGACGTGACCAATTGCGTAAGCGAGCCTGATGTGCAAAGTTAGCTAAGAGGTCGATCTGTGCAATAGCGCTGCTCATCATTTGTAAATGACCAATATCGGCGCGCAGTTCATCTAAAAGCATTTCGAACAGCATTTTTTCGCGGGCTAATGCACGGGATTCACTCGATAGCACCTTGTCTTCAAAGGTTTTCAGCTCAGGCGTGATATAACGCTCAGCATTTTTCAAGGTTTGACGGCGAATGTAGTGATCAGGCGCTTGCTCAGCTTGTGCACGGGTCAGTTCGATGTAGTACCCACTGACACGGTTATAGCCAATTTTTAAGGTCGAAATTCCCGTATTTTGACGTTCTTGAATTTCAAGGTCGATCAAGTACTGTCCCGCATGATCGCGGATTTTACGTAGTTCATCCAGTTCATGATCGAAACCTTCGGCTATTACATTTCCATCTCGTAAAAGCACAGGCGGATGTTCAACAATGGCGGACATTAAACGTTGATGTAAGCCATGGAAATCGCCCAACTCCTCATTCAATAGAGAAATGAGTGCGGACTGTTTACTTTGGATTACGGGTTGAATGGCATGACGTAAATAAGGGATTTGCGCACAGGCTTGGCGCAGTTGCACTAAGTCACGTGGACGGGCACTGCCTAAAGCCACGCGACTGAGAACGCGTTCGATGTCTCCAATTTCTTTTAAGACTAAACGGACTGGTGATTCATGGTAGCCATCTACAAGACTTTTAGTCGCGTCTAAACGTGCGTCTAAAAGCTTGGTGTCACGTAATGGTTGCATTAGCGTGCGGCTAAGTAAACGTCCGCCCATGGCTGTTTGACAGTCATTGATGAGTTGAAATAATGACGTGCCGTGTTCAAACAGAGGTTCAACCAACTCTAAGTTTCTACGTGTCACAGGATCAAGCGCAATGAAATCACTGCTTTGTTCCAACTGAATAGAGCGAATATGCGGTAAGGCTGTCTTTTGCGTTTCTTTGGCATAATGAATCAGCGATGCTGCTGCCGCTTTGGCAAGTGGCAAATGATCAATACCGAAACCTGCTAAAGTCGATACAGCAAACTGATCGCATAAGGTTTTTTGTGCGTTGTTTAGGTTAAAGTCGACATTCGGGCGGCGTGTTACCGGGCAGTCGAGCAGCTTTTTAATGTGTTCAATAATGTTGGGATCGACAATATTTTCATCGACCAAAATTTCACTTGGCATGAGGCGAGACAGTTCAATACCGAGTTGCTCAAGTTGAAACTCTTGTTGCTGAACTTTAAATAAACCTGCACTCAAATCTAACAGTGCAATACCAATTTCGTTTTGTTGTATGCAAAGCGCCACAAGGTTTGAACTTTGATGTGCAGTCAGTAAGGCATCATCGGTCAGTGTACCTGGTGTAATAATCCTGACAACACCACGTTCAACTGGGGCCTTACCTGTAACTTCGCCAATTTGCTCGCAAATGACGACTGTTTCACCTTTTTTTACCAAGCGCGCAAGGTAGCCTTCTGCTGCATGATAAGGAACACCTGCCATAGGGATGGGTTCACCATTGGCTTTGCCACGATGAGTCAGTGTAATTCCGAGAAGTTTAGCGGCCTTGTGTGCATCTTCAAAAAATAGCTCGTAGAAGTCACCCATACGATAGAACATCAAAGAATGCGGATGTTGCATTTTGACGCCCATGTACTGTTGCATCATCGGGGTGAGAGTGGATGTGTCAATCATTGAGTTATCTTGTTTCACTACAATAAAGCCTTTAAATTTAAACAGTTTTTAAAAAGATAACTTAATGGTAACTGTCTGATGTAATCCATGTTAGTTCAATGTAAACCTAGACTGTTGAGTAAATTAGTGTAGGTTTTAGTATAGGTTTTTATGCTAGCATACTCAGCATAAATGGTACCTAAGTCTATATTAACAAATTGCTCGTTAAATCAGTACAAAGAGCGCTGGGTGAAATATCCATTCGATGAACAACTCCGAGCTAAAGCACTCAATCAAAAACTCCGTAGTATTTTAGTAGGCATGCTCTTCAATGATATCGAGCTAAACCTACGTACTGAGTACAATCTTTTTGACCGTCATACAGAGCGTCCAGTGTGTATCGGCAATGGTGAAATATGTCAATTTAGTTGAGGCTGATGGGCTTGGCACAGTAATAGTCCTTTATTTCTTTGCCTTTATATAAGACGCTAGCACGAATAATGTTAGAGCATATAAATAACTGTGATGAATTTCACTGATTGAATTTAAATATTTAATATTGGTTAAAAGCATGAAATATTAATTATTTAAGTTCAAATTTTTAAACGTTCGATTTAAATTTTAGGTAAAAAACATATTTAAAGTGCCATAAACTAATAGCTTAATACTTGTGAATAAAAACAATACATATACATTTTACAATAGAAGATCAGGATCGTATTGAAGGTACTGGACCTATTCAGGTGGGATGGTTTCTAACGGATGATAAGGCGGCCATACTTTATGAACCTCCTTATCGCATTCGATCTCAATCACAAACGAAGCATGCCAAGTCAGCAAGCCGTTGTCCTGCGGTACTTCAGCTAGAAAGTAGATACTTTGTCATTAATTGTCCATTTGACTTTCATCTTCGTTTTGATCGGGATTCAAAAGGTAAGCCAACCTTGATAAATGTACTTGGTGAAGCATCACCAGTCCGTGGTAATAAGTTACGTGAACTTTTAACACTCGTGAATGGCTTTGTTGCATAAACATTCAAAAGCTGAGTTCTCCCCAATCCATTCAAATTTAAGACACAACTTGGGTGCGAGGTCTACCTAATTCCGTAAATCTATTCAGAACTGCCACACGCGCATGAATTTC